>JASLCW010000159.1 GCA_030151765.1 Marmoricola sp. | reverse complement strand
CGCGGCATCTTCGCCCAGACCTGGCCGATCGGCTGCATCCGCGTCTTCATGACGCTCTCCTGCAGCTCGCTGGCGACCAGGTCGAGTCGCTGCGCGGCGCGGAGCAGCTCCACATCCTCGACGCTGTCGGACTTCTGCAGGATCTGGTTGCGGGTCAGCACCAGTTCACCGACCTGCTGCACGAGGCTGTCGAGGAGATCGACGTCGACACGGACCGACGAGTCGACGGCCGAGCGGCGGTCAGGTTCCTCCGTCTCCGGCTCGAGCTCGGACGAGGGCTGGGGCTCGGGCTGGGGCTCGGGCTGGGACTGGGGCTGGGGCTGGGGCTCTGCGACCGCGGGAGCTTCGAGCGCGGCGGGGTCCTCGAGCGCCGTACGCAGCCGGGCAACGACGGGATCGACCTCCACCCCGTCGCCGGCGTCGGTGCCGGACTGCTCGATCAGGTCGAGCAGCGCGCGGACGGTGTCGACCATCTGCAGCAGTACGCCGGTCAACCCCTCGGTGAGCTCCATCTCCCCGTCCCGCAGCCGGGACAACAGGTTCTCCCCCGCGTGGGTCAGCGCCTCGAGCCGATTGAAGGCGAGGAATCCGCTGGTTCCCTTGATCGTGTGGATCGTCCGGAAGATGCTCGACAGGAGCTCCCGGGATCCCGGGTGCTGCTCGAGATCGACCAGATCGCGATCGAGCTGGTCGAGATTCTCGTGACTCTCCACGAGGAACTCCGAGACGATTTCTGCATCGTCGTTCACGAGCATGCCCCCTCCCTGGTGCACCGATCTCATCGGCTGCGGGAGGAGGAACCTGAGTCATGCACTCAGGGAGAGATCAGTCGGAATCGCCTTCGTGGCGGGCGATCTGCTCGGCGAGCGAGCTGACGACCTCGTCGGCCGGCGAGGCCGCCGCGCGATTCGTGTCCTCGAGCTCCTTGAGCAACTCGGCGCGGTGCACGCGCACGGACCGGGGCGCGTCGATGCCGACCCGCACGACGTCACCACGCACCTCGAGAACCGTGATGGTGATGTCCTCACCCACCACGACACTCTCGCCGACGCGTCGACTCAGGACCAGCATGGGGGCAACGCTAACGGACGCGGCCCGCGTCCGTCAGATCAGAGGCGCGCGAACGTCGTACGACGGGTCGTCGAGAACGACTTGCATCGCGGCATTGGTGCGCAGATTCACCAGGATCGGGGCCATCAGGTTGACCGTCGTCTCAGCGAGGCTGGCGGCGGCCGTGACGACGAGCAGGACGAGCACGTCCGTCGCCGCCGTGATGTCCAGGTCGGCGACCACGTCGTCGCTCACCACCGGCGCATAGTCCGGCCGGAAGGCCGCGGACGGCACCACGAGGAAACGCAGGTCGTCGTCCGACAACGACCGCAGCTCGGTGAGCACGCCGGCGTCGTCGAGACGGACCAGCGCGAAGGAGCGGTGCGCGGGGAAGCCCGGCATCGGCTGCACGAAGTTCAGCATCGGGATCCCGGCCGAGGTCCTCGCGACTCGGGTGTCCTGCATGGTCAGCGACATGACTTTCCTCTCCTCGTCCTCAGCGCAGGAAGTCCAGCAGTGAGGGTTGGATGACCTTCGCCGTCGCGGCGAGCGAAGCCTGGTAGGTGACTTGTTGTGCCTGCAGATTGACCAGGGCCTCGGTGAGGTCGACGTTCTCCAGCTTGCCGATCGACGAGGTCATCGAGAGCTGGGTGTTCTTGGCGGCGGTGCCCGCCGCGTCGAGCCGGTTCTCCCGGGCCCCGACCTCGGAGCGGACGGTGTTGGCCCGGACCACGTCCGCCGCCACCGAGGTCACACTCGCCGAGATGCCGGCCATGTCGTTGGAGCGCAGCGCGGCGGCCAGGGCGGCGAGGTGGTCGAAGACCGAGTCGCCGGCCGGCCCGAACGCCTCGGGCCCGTTGACGTTGACGGGTACCTTCACCCCGTCGGCGACGGACCGGTTGACGGTGCCGGTGATCCCCGTGAAGTTGCCGGCCGCGTCGTACGCCGTCGCGCCAGGGGTGACGCCCCCGAAGACCGGGCGGTCGAGATAGGTCTTGTTGCCGGTCGCGATCAGGCTGCTGCGGATCTGGTCCACCTCGGAGGCGAGGGCATCACGTGCCGCCTGGTCCATCGCACCCGAGTTGGCACCCTGCAGCGCGATGTCGTGGGCCCGGTTCATCTCGTCGGCGGCATCGCTGAGCGCTTCGTCGATCTGGCCGAGCCAGGCGGATCCGTCACTCACGTTGCGCGAGTACTGGTTCTGCTGGGCGAGCGCGGCGCGCAGCCGCATCGCCGAACTCGTGTCCGCGGGCGAGTCCGAGGGCCGGTTGAGCACCTTGCCGGTGTTGATCTGCTCCTGGATGCTCGACAGCTTCGCCAGATTCGTCTGCAAGGACGAGATCGACGTATTCGTCATCATCCGCTGGGTGACTCTCATCAGCCGATCAATCCGGTGCGGTGGATCAGGGTGTCGAGGATCGAGTCCATCGTGGTGAGCACTCGAGCGGCCGCCTCGTATCCACGTTGCGCCGTCATCAGGTTGATCGTCTCCTCGTCCGTGTTGACTCCGGCGAGCTGCTCGTGCGCGTTGTCGACCTGGGCCGTCAGGGCCTTCTGGTTGGCCGCGATCTGCTGGGCCGACTGCACCTGGGTGCCGAAGCCGTTGACGAGGCGCTGGTAGGCGCCGTCGGCATCGCTGAGCGCCGCCATCGCGTCGGCATTGCTGCCGTCGACCGCTCCGCCGGGCACTCCCGAGGCGGCGAGACCGTCGGGGTCCGTGATGGCCACGGTCAGGCTCCCGGCGATGTTGGTCGGGTCATAGCTGAACAGCGGTGCTCCGGGCGCACCCGAGGCGTCGTACCCGGCGGCCTGCTGGGCATTCATCTGGTCGGCGAAGGTCTTCGCCACCGCGTCCAGCCCCGCCCGGTACGCCGGCAGCGTGGTGTTGAGCAGTTCGGTGGTGGCCCCGAGCTTCCCCAGCTGCCCGCCCGGCACGGCCGTCGTGGTGACGCCGTCGTCGATCGAGAAGGTCACCGGTGATCCGTCGGCTCCGCCGGACGCGGTGATGCCCGAGGCGATGCCCAGCTGGCCGGCCTGCTTGCCGGTCACCAGCGGTACGCCGCCGAGGGTGACGCTGACGGTGCCGTCGGTCTGCACCGTCGAGACCGCACCGGTCAGCTGCGCCAGCTGTCCGGCCAGCTGGTCGCGGCGGTCCAGGAGTGTGTTGTCGGTGGATCCGCTCAGCCGTGACTGGGCGATCGTCGCATTCGTCGCGGCGAGCGACGACGCGATGGTGTTGACCTGGTTGACCAGCGACTGGGCCGTGGACCGCTGCTGGGCTGCTTCGGCGTCGATGTTCGCGACCTGCACGCGGAAGGCATCGGCCACCGTCGACGCGGTCGCCAGCGCCTGACTCCGGCTGGCCGCCTGACCCGGGTGGTTGGAGAGATCCTGCAGGGAGGACCGGAAGACTGAGAGGGCCGCGGAGATCCCACTGTCGCCGGGCTCGCCGATGCCGCTCTCCACGCGCTCGAGGACTGCCTGGCGGGTGTCGAGATAGGACTGCTTGGCGTGCTCCTGGCGGGAGCGCGCATCCAGGACGGTGTCCGTCATCCGGGTGATGCCGTCGACGCTGACGCCGTACCCGGGGTTCATCTCGACCCGCGACCACAGCCCGGATGCGCCACCGGAAACGGCGCTGCTCTCCACACGCTGCCGGGTGTACCCGTCGGTTCCCGCATTGGCGATGTTGTTGTTCGCCGTGTCGAGGACGACCTGGTTGTAGCGCAGCGCGGAGAGCGCCGTGTTGAGCGAGCCGAAGGTTCCGGACATCAGAGGCTCCGGTCGACCAGGAGCGGCTGGTGCTCGGCCACGCTGAGCGGATCGCCGGTCGGGCTGTAGCCGGTCGTCGGCTCGCCCAGGGAGAGCAGCGTCTCCTGTGCGGCGCGATAGCCGGCGGTGATCAGGTCGCGGTTGATCTCGGCGAGCGAGGTCACCTCCTGCGTGATCCGCAGGAAGGCCTCCCGGTGGTCGGCGAGCATCGTCCGCCACGGCTCCTCGGCGGTCTCCGCAAGCGCCTTGAGGGACGGGTTGGGCGGCAGCCCGAGCTCGGCGGCCACCTTGTCGGCGGCGACGGCCCGCAGCAGTTCGACCTCGCGGATCGCGGTCAGCACGGTCTCGACCTCGCGAGCCGCGCGCGCCAGCCAGCGCTCGCGCCCGGCGGCGAGCACCAGCCGCTCGGTCTCCAGCTTGAACAGCAACGACTCGAGCAGCTCTCGCTCCCGCCACAGAATGATGGACAGCTTCTCCATGCGCTGTTGATCGGCCCCGGCAAGGCCCACTTGAGCGAATCGCCGGGAAGAACCACGGATGACCCCGGTTCGGATGGCCCATTCGGACTATCCCCGCCGGGACGCTGGTCCCGAGACCGCCCACCGAAGGCGTATATGCGGGCGAAAGCCCTACCGGCCTCTCCCCCTGACCCCAAGTATCTGCGTGGGAGCAACACCTGGGGAGGGAGAGCCCAATGGAGGACACCGCTGCTCGCGACGAGCTGATCACCGGCAACATCGCGCTGGTCGGGCACATCGTTCGGGAGACGATGAACCGGATTCCGGCACATGTGAGCCGGGACGATCTGACGTCGGCGGGACTCACCGCGCTGGTCCAGGCGGCCGGGGGCTTCGACCCGGCGCGCGGCGTACCTTTCGCGCGGTACGCCGCCACTCGCGTCCGCGGCGCCCTTCTCGACGAGTTGCGCGGCATCGACTGGGCCTCGCGCTCGGTACGCCGTCGCGCCCGCGACCTGGACGAGACCCGCAGCCGGCTCAATGCCGAGTTCGGCCGCCCCGCGACCGACGAGGAGATCGCCAGCGCCGCCGGCATGAGCCTCGAGGAGCTCGCCGCGAACCGCGAGGACGTCGCCCGCGCCAGCGTCGTCTCCCTCAACGGTTTCGCCGACAACACCCTCGACGACCTCCTGCCCAGCGCCGGCCTCACTCCCGAGCAGATCGTCGAGCGCGAGGAGCGGATCTGCTACCTGCGCGAGGCCATCCAGGAGCTGCCGGAGCGCCTGCGCACCGTTGTCACCGAGTACTTCTTCGCCGAACGGCCCATGGCCGAGATCGCCGAGCGCCTCGGCGTCACCGAGTCCCGGATCTCGCAGATCCGTGCGGAGGCCCTCGTCCTGCTCAAGGGCGCCCTCGACTTCGCCCTCGAGCCTGCCCGCCCCGAGGCGGCGGAGGACACCGTCGAGCGCAAGGGCTGCGCCACCCGCCGCCGGGAGGCCTATTTCGCCGCCGTCGCCGCCCGGCACGGCGCAGGAGTCCGGTCGGCACGACCGGTACTCGACCAGACCGCCTGAGCCGGGTCGAGCGAATTCCCCGAAATCGCTCAACCCGGCCCAGGTCTCGCCGATCGGATCGGCGAAGGAGCCCAGGGAGGGGCTCCGGACGTGACTCACATTCCAGGAAGGGAGCAACATCATGAGTCTTCAGATCAACACCAACATCGACGCACTGACCGCGTACCGCAACCTGTCGGTCACCCAGGGTCAGATGTCGCAGTCGCTGGAGCGTCTGTCCAGCGGCTTCCGGATCAACCGGGCTGCCGACGACGCGGCCGGTCTTGCGATCTCGCAGGGCCTCAAGTCGCAGGTGGGCGGCATCAAGGTCGCCATCCGCAACACCCAGGATGGGATCAACGTCGTCCGGACCGCCGACGGTTCTCTGAACGAGACCCAGGCGATCCTGCAGCGCATGCGTGACCTGGCGGTCCAGTCGGCCAACGACTCGAACGACCAGAACTCCCGCGACGCGCTGAACGCGGAGACCACCCAGCTGAAGGCGGAACTCGACCGGATCGCCGACAAGACCACGTTCAACAACGTCAAGCTCCTGGACGGCCAGTTCACGGGCAAGTTGTTCCAGGTGGGCTACGCCGCCAACGACACGATCACCGTGGACATCAGCGGTGGCGGCACCGGCGGAGCCGTTTCCACGTGGGCCAACGGCGCCGCGACCGCAACCGCGGGCAACGCGACCTTCACCCACGGAAGCACCGTCACCACGGTCGCCGTGACGGCCAGCACCGACGCGAACAACATCGCCTCGCAGCTGAACAACGACGCCGGCTTCAAGGCTGCCTACACGGCCTCGGTCGACCAGAACGGCGGCCTCGTCGTCACGTCGAAGGACGGCATCGCGGGTGCCATCACCGTGGGCGGCACGCTCAACGCGGCCGGCACCAACGCGGCTCCGGGCGGCAGCGGCGGCTTCTCCTCGAGCGACCTCGGGGTGAGCGCGGTCAGCATGGGCACCCAGGCCGGCGCGACGGCGGCGATCAGCGCGATCGACGCCGCCATCAAGTCGGTCTCGAGTGCGCGGGCCAACCTCGGTGCGTTGGAGAACCGCTTCCAGCACACCATCAACAACCTCAACGTGGCCTCGACGAACCTGTCTGCCTCGATGAGCAGCATCACCGACACCGACATGGCATCGGAAATGGTCAACTTCACCCGTACCCAGATCCTGTCCCAGGCTGGTACGGCAATGCTCGCGCAGGCCAACCAGGCCCCGCAGAGCGTGCTCAAGCTGCTCCAGTGATGTCACCGGGGGTGGCAGCGGTCGCACGACCGCTGCCACCCCCGAACCACACCCAGGACACCGAGATCAGGCACCACACCAGGAGGGATAGGCGATGACAACCACCCCGGCGGCATCCGGTCCCACCGCCGCGATCAGCGGCCTGGTCAGCGGCATGAACACGGCCGACATCATCGACCAGTTGATGACCTTGAACGCCCAGCCGCAAGCGCAGCTCAAGACCCGGGTCACCACCGAGCAGGGCATGGTCACGGCCCTCCAGAGCCTCAATTCGCAGATCGCCGCGATCGGCACCAAGGCCACCAGCCTGGCGAACGCCACCGCATGGAAGCCGGTCGCCGTCTCCAGCTCCTCATCCGGCGTCACGGTCTCCGCCGCGGCCGGAGCCGGTACCGGCTCGGTGAGCTTCGCGGTCAACCGTCTCGCCTCCGCCTACGGCGCCCGCTTCGACACGACCGCCACCCTGGACACCCGGGTGAGCGGCACCAGCGGCACGACCGTGACGGTCACCTCCGCAGCGGGGACCAAGACCATCGCGACGGGCGACGGAAGCCTCCAGGGCCTGGTCGACGCCGTCAACGCCGCCGGCACCGGCCTCCGCGCCAGCACCGTCCGGCTCGACGACGGCACCTACCGGCTCCGGATCGACTCCACCACCACCGGTGCCGATTCCACCTTCTCGATCACCGACTCCGACGGCAATCCTCTGATGGGCGGCGCGACCGTCGCCGCACCGGCAGCCGATGCCGAGATCTCCGTTGCCGGCGACCTGATCCACTCCAAGACCAACACCTTCTCCGACCTGGTCCCCGGTCTCAGCGTCACGCTCTCGCCGTCGGCGCTCGGCTCCAATGTCACCGTCTCGAGCAGCAGAGACGTGGGCGCGGTCTCCTCGTCGGTCCAGGACCTGGTGAATGCGATCAATGCCGCCATCGACAATCTCTCGTCGCTGACCTCCTACAACACGACCACGAACGCCAGCGGCGTCCTCGCCGGAGACAGCGCGGTCCGCTCGCTGACCGACGCCCTGCGCAACGCGCTCTATCCCGGCGACGGCAGCACGATGGCCAAGGTCGGCATCCAGCTCGACCGCACCGGACACTTCACCTTCGACGCCAACGCCTTCAGCGCGGCGTACCAGGCCGATCCGGACGGCACCTCCGCCATGTTCACCGCGACCACCCACGGCTTCGCGGATCGAATCGCGAAGGTGGCGGTCGGTGCCAGTGACTCGACCACCGGCACCCTGACCTCGTCGATCAGCAGCCACAACGACTCGATCAAGCGCCTCAACGACTCGATCGCCTCCTGGGACATACGGCTCGACATGCAACGCCAGAGCCTGACGGTGCAGTTCACCGCGATGGAGACGGCACTGAACGTCATGCAGAGCCAGTCCAGCTGGCTGGCCGGCCAGATCAGCCAGCTCACCGCCAACGCGTCAGCGAGCAAGTGATGTACGCCGACCCACGCGCCGCCTATCTCGAGTCCACCGTCGCCACGGCATCGCCGACACGGCTGCTGCTGCTGCTCCTGGAACGCCTCGAACTCGACGCCCAGCGAGCTCACTCGGCGCAACTGGAGGCCGACTTCGAGAGCGCGCACCGTCACTTCGTGCATGCGCAGGAGATCATTCTCGAACTGTCCAACACCCTCGATGCCGACGCCTTCGCCGGGGGCGCCGACCTGGCCCGCCTCTACGGCTGGCTCTGCCAGGAGCTGGTG
>JASLCW010000153.1 GCA_030151765.1 Marmoricola sp. | reverse complement strand
GCGCTCGACGACACCAACCTCGGCCGCCTGCTGGAGATCTACGAGGAGCTGCGCGAGAACTCCCAGCTGCTCGTGATCACCCACCAGAAGCGCACGATGGAGGTCGGTGACGCGCTGTACGGCGTGACCATGCGCGGCGACGGTGTCTCCGCGGTGATCAGCCAGCGACTGCGCGAGACCGCATGACCGAGGAGCGGCCGACCCGGGCCGACTACGTGGCCTGGCGACAGGCGACGACGCGCTGGTCCGACGACGATGTCTACGGGCACATGAACAATGCCCGCTACTTCGAACTGCTCGACACCGCGGTCAACGCGCACCTGGCCGAGGCCACCGGCGTCGACATCCGCGACCTGCCCGCGGTCGGCGTCGTGGCCGAGGTCGGATGCCGCTATTTCCGGGAGATCGGCTATCCCCAGCCGGTCGACATGGGGCTGGCCGTCGAGCGCCTCGGCACCAGTTCGGTGATCTACCGGATCGGCCTCTTCCAGGGCGGCAGTGGCGAGCCCGACGAGCCCGCCGCCGCCGAGGGGCGCTTCGTCCACGTGTACGTCGAGTCCGAGCGTGGCGACGGCGCCGACCGTACGACGGTCCCGATCCCCGCCGAGATCCGTCACGTTTTGGAGCCCTTGGTCCGTGGGTAGGCTTGGCGCCGTGATTGCCATGACCCTGGTGGTGCTGCTGTGCCTCCTGATCGCCGGAGCGGTAGCCCTCTACGTCGGCTACACGCGTCGCGGCCAATCGGTGCCGCACGCCCCGTGGCTCGGCGACGCCATGCGCCGGGGCGTGGACGCCCTGCCGACGATCGGCAACCAGGCGGAGGCGCCCGAGGTCGAGCGGCTCGACGAGAGCGACCACAAGCTCACCTGATTGGATGGGTCCATGAGCAGCGCCATGGACTACATCGTCGCCGTCATCATCGTCGGCGTCATCGTGATCGGCGGCATCGGTGCTGCCCTCGTCAGTGGTGCCCGGCGCCGCTCGTCCGGGCAGCTGCCCCGGCAGGCCGATCGGCCCACGATCACGGCTCCGGCCCCCGAGGCTCCGCCGGCGGACGCCGATGAGCCGGCGGCGCCGGACACCGCCGTCCTCGAGCGTCCCGAATCGCGCGCCAGCCGGCTGGTCCGGCTGCGTCAACGGCTGGCCGGCTCCCAGAGCGGGCTCGGCCGCGGCCTGCTCGCGCTGCTCTCGCGCGACCGCCTCGACGAGGACACCTGGGAGAGCATCGAGGACACGCTGCTCACCGCCGACATCGGCGTCGCGCCGACCCAGGAACTGGTCGAGAAGCTGCGCACCCGGATGCGCGTCGAAGGGGAGCACGATGCCCGTGCCGTCCTGCGGGAGGAACTGCTCGCCCTCGTCGATCCCTCGATGGACCGCTCCCTCCGTACGACGGGCGAGGCCGGTCCCGGCGTCGTGCTGGTCGTCGGGGTCAACGGCGCCGGCAAGACCACCTCGGTGGGCAAGATCGCCCGCATGCTCGTCGCCGACGACAAGTCGGTCGTCCTCGGCGCGGCGGACACCTTCCGTGCCGCAGCCACCGAGCAGCTCCAGACCTGGGGCGAGCGGGTCGGCGTCCACGTCGTCTCCGGCCCCGAGGGTGGTGACCCGGCGAGCGTCGCCTTCGACGCGGTGAAGGCCGGCATCGAGGAGAGCGTCGACGTCGTCCTCGTCGACACCGCCGGCCGGCTGCAGAACAAGGCCGGCCTGATGGACGAGCTGGGCAAGGTCAAGCGCGTCATCGAGCGGCAGTCGCCGCTCAGCGAGGTGCTGCTCGTCCTGGACGCGACGACGGGCCAGAACGGCCTGGTCCAGGCCCGCGTCTTCGGCGAGGCCGTCGACGTCACGGGCATCGTGCTCACCAAGCTCGACGGCTCGGCCAAGGGCGGCATCGTGGTCGCCGTCCAGCGTGAGCTCGGTGTACCGGTGAAGCTGGTCGGTCTCGGCGAAGGTGCCGACGACCTGGCGCCCTTCGACCCCGAGGCCTTCGTCGACGCCGTTCTGGGGGACTGACCTAGCGGCCGGTGAGGCCGTGCAGCATCAACGTGGCGAGAGCCGGTGCGTCCTCGATGCCCGGAGTGGTCCGGCCGGAGACGACGGGACTCACCAGGTAGCTGCCGATGAACTGGCAGGCCCACGGGATCGGCGCCGCCGCGGCGATCTCCTCGCGAGCCAGAGCCCGTTCGAAGATCAGCGCCATCCGCGCCTCGAGGCGATGGCGGGCCTCCCGGTGCACGCGGGCCACGCGGGGATCGCGGACGCTCTCCGCGGCGCTGATCCGCTGGAAGTGGAGACCCTCCGCCGTGTTGGCGAAGGTCAGCAGCGAGGTGTAGAGCGCGGTGACGTCCTCGATCAGCGAACCGGTGTCGGTCAACGGCGTGATCGAGGCATAGAGCCGGTCGAGGGCATTGCCGGCCAGCTCGATCTTGTGCGACCAGCGACGGTAGACGGTCGCCTTGCCCACGCGCGCACGGACGGCGACCTCGTCGACGGTCATCGCGTCGACCCCGCGCTCGAGGATGAGCTGGGTCGCGGACTCAAGGATGCGCTCGTCCACATCGGGGTCGCGGGGGCGACCGGGACGCCGTACCGGTGCGGTCGCTTCTTGGGTCACGCGCAGAAGGATAAGGGCCTTCCGTGTCGGGCAATTGCGAAACGGGGAAATCGGTTGCAGTCCGATGCCGGCGTCATCCGGACGTAACACGACGGGGCCAGCCGTCACGTCGCCTTTACACGCGCGCCCCTGTCGCGAAACGCGACGAGGAGAGCCTGTCCGGGACAGGGTCGGGACAGCGTCGTCGGCGACCGAGAGAACCACCATGGAGGAATCAACATGGATGGCTACTACGCCTGGATGCTGATCGCCACGGCGCTGGTGCTGATGATGACCACGCCCGCGCTGGCGCTCTTCTACGGCGGCATGACCCGTGCCAAGTCGGTGCTGAACATGATGATGATGTCGTACGTCGCCATGGGCGTCGTCGGGATCGTCTACGTCCTGTGGGGCTGGTCGGAGTCCTTCGGCCCCAGCTCGCAGGCCGGCGGACTCTTCGCCAACCCGTTCACGCAGTTCGGTCTCAAGGGAGTCGAGTGGGGCTCCTACATCGGCGTCTGCTTCCAGATGACCTTCGCGGTGATCACCGCGGCGCTGATCTCGGGTGCGATCGCGGACCGCGTGAAGCTCTCGTCGTGGGTGGTCTTCCTGCCGCTGTGGGTGACGCTCTGCTATTTCCCGATCGCGCACATGGTGTGGAGCCCTGACGGCTGGATCGCGAAGCACCTCGCCGCCCAGGACTACGCGGGCGGCACGGTCGTCCACATCAACGCCGGTGTCGCGGGCGGCGTACTGGCACTGATCATCGGCCGCCGGGTCGGCTTCAAGCGGGAGCCGATGAAACCGCACAACCTGACCCTCACGATGGTCGGCGCCGGTCTGCTGTGGTTCGGCTGGTACGGCTTCAATGTCGGGTCGATCGTCTTCAAGGCGGGCGACGGCGGCGCGAAGGACACTCACCAGTTCATGACCGAGACGGGTGTCACCTTCCTCAACACCACACTCGCCACGATGGCCGCGATGCTGGCCTGGCTGCTCGTCGAGCGCTTCACGCACGGCAAGGCGACCTCGCTCGGCGCCGCCTCCGGAATCGTCGCCGGACTGGTCGCCATCACGCCGGCCTGTGGCGCGGTGAACATCGTCGGAGCGATCGCCGTGGGCGCGGTCGCCGGCAGCCTGTGTGCCTGGGCCGTCGGGCTGAAGTACAAGCTCAACCTCGACGATTCGCTCGACGTGGTCGGCGTCCACCTGGTCGGCGGCATCGTCGGCACGGTCCTGATCGGCTTCCTGTCCACGAAGTCGGCGCCCGGTGGCGTCGATGGACTCTTCTACGGCGGCGGATTCAGCTCGCTGGGCCACCAGGCCGGGGCAGCGGCCATCTCGATCGTCTGGACGGCGGTGCTCACCACGGTGATCGGCCTGGGTATCAAGTACACGATCGGCTGGAGGATCAGCGAGGACGACGAGGTCGAGGGTATCGACTTCGCCGAGCACGGGGAGTCGGCGTACGACCTCGACAACCGCGGCGGCGGGGTCCTCAACCCCGCCCGCAAGGCCCTCGTCGAGAGCAAGGGAGCGCTCGCATGAAGCTCGTCACCGCGGTGATCAAGCCGCACAAGTGGGAGGACGTCCGTCAGGCCCTGGAGAGCTTCGGGATCACCGGGATGACCGTCAGCGAGGTCAGCGGCTACGGCCGGCAGAAGGGCCACACCGAGGTCTATCG
>JASLCW010000120.1 GCA_030151765.1 Marmoricola sp. | reverse complement strand
GAGGTCGCGCTGCTGCCCTACACGTCCACCGCTCGCTGAGAGGAGCACCGAAGATGAAGCTCATCCTGACCCAGGAAGTCTCCGGTCTCGGCTCCGCCGGTGACGTCGTCGAGGTTCGTGACGGCTACGGCCGCAACTACCTCATCCCGCAGGGCTCGGCGATCCGCTGGACCCGCGGTGGCGAGAAGACCATCGAGTCGATCAAGAAGGCCCGCGCCTCGCGTGCGGTCCGCGACGCCGGCCACGCCGCCGAGGTGAAGGCCAAGCTCGAGGGCCCGACCTTCAACGTCAAGGTCCGTGCCGGTGAGGGCGGTCGCCTCTTCGGCGCCGTCACCCCGTCCGACATCGCCGCCTCGATCAACGAGGCGATCAATGGCGAGCAGATCGACAAGCGCACGATCATCGTCGCGGCGCCGATCAAGGCGCTGGGCGCGCACACCGTCAAGGTGAAGGTGCACGACGACGTCGAGGCGACCGTGTCGCTCAACGTGGTCTCCGCCTGAGACTGTTCCATCCGGAAGGGCCGTCCCGCTGGGGCGGCCCTTCTGCATGTCCGGCTGTCAAGGACGTCATACGAAGTGGCTCCCATGGGAACCACCTCGTATGACGTCCCGGGCTTACTGGTCGCCGGACTCGTCGCGGTTGAACCGGGCACTCCAGTCGCGCGGTCCCGGCCCGCCGAGGAATTCGCGCCGGTTCACCATGAACAGGTAGAAGATGAAGACCACGTTCACCAGGCCGATGAGCACCAGCGTGGGGCGCTGGAGGTTCTCCACGTCGGCGCCGTAGGCCACCGCGGGGAGCAGCAGGCAGAGCAGGAAGCCCCAGGTGAGCACCCCGAAGCGGCCGGCGACGTAGGTGTCCCGCGGCTCGCGGAACTGCGCGGCCTGACCGATGGTGCGGGTCAGCATCAGGCTGAAGGCGGTCTGCGGGAGGCTCACCGCCCACTGGATCGAGACGGTGATCGAGGAGTTGTACTTCGGCACCAGCAGGTGGTTCACCTGGGGCAGCCAGAGCGGGATGCTCACCAGCAAGGCGACCACGGCCAGCCACCTGACGATGGTCAGGTCGAGTTCGCTGCTCCGCCCGAGCGCCCAGACGCCGGCCACGACCAGGGCCCATCCGATCGGATCGGGGACGGCGTCGTACACCGCCCAGGCGGGATGCGGATGCGCCGGGAAGTACGCCGGCACCAGCACGATCACCAGTCCCATGGCGATCTTCTGCAGCGGCGTCACGCGGGAAGCGTAGACGACGCCGTGATCCAGCCTTCGCCGCGCTCACGACGCAGGAGCAGGATCGCCCGGCTGCCCATGAAGCCGGCGCCGAAGGCGATCCACAGCCAGACCAGCCCGCCGCCGCAGGCGAGGACGAGAACGACGGCGGGGGCGAAGACGGCGAGGACGATCGCCTGAGCGCGGGCCAGGTAGGCATTGTCGCCGGCGCCGATCAGGATGCCGTCGAGCACGAAGACAACCCCGGCGACCGGTTGCGCGATCGCGGCGACGACGAGGGCGGCGGGCATCAGGTCGAGCACGTGCGGATCGCCGGTGAAGAGCCGCGACAGGACGGTGGCGCAGGCGACCAGGATCAGACCGGTGGCGACGCCGTACCCCGCTCCCCACCGGACCATCCGGTCGGCCAGCCGCCGGGTGCCGGCCCGGTCCCCCGACCCGAGGCTGGCGCCGACGAGGGTCTGTGCGCTGATGCCGAGCCCGTCGAGGGCGAAGGCGAGGAATCCCCAGATGCTCAGCGCGAGCTGCATGGCCGCGAGGGAGGCGTCGCCGGTGCGGGCCGCGGACCAGGTCATCAGGACGAGCGCGGCGCGGAGCAGCAGCGTCCGCACGATCAGCGGTACGCCGGCGCGCGCCGTGCCGATCACCCCGTGCCGATCGGGGACCAGCCTGGCCTCCGCATCGCGTGCGCGCCGGACGACGACGGCGGTGACGGCCAGGGCGGCGAAGGTCTGGGCGATCAGGGAGCCGAGCGCGCTGCCGGCCAGGCCCATCCGGGGCGCGGGGCCGAGACCGTAGACGAGAACCAGGTTGGCGACGATGTTGCCGAGATTGGCGAGGACCGCGACGACCAGCGGAGTGCGTACGTCCTTGACACCCCGGAGTACGCCGACCGCGGCGAGCAGCACCAGCATCGGGACCGCGCCCAGCCAGGCGATGTGGAGATAGCGCTCGGCCTGCCCGGCGACACGGTCGCCGGCACCGAAGAGCGCCACGACAGGTGTGGTGAGGACTTCGCCGAGGACGGTCACGGCGACGCCGACCAGGACGGCGAGCCAGATCCCGTCGACTCCGCGGGTCAGGGCACCGGGGCGATCCCCGGCGCCGACATGGCGCGCGACGGTGGCGGTGGTGCCGTAGGCGAGGAAGATGCAGCCGCTGACGACCGTGGAGAGCACCGCCGAGGCGATGCCCAGCCCGGCGAGCTGCGGCGTACCGAGGTGGCCGACGATCGCGCTGTCGGCGAGCAGGAAGAGCGGCTCGGTGACCAGGGCGAGGAAGGAGGCCAGGCTGATCCGGAGGATCTCCCGGGCGCTGGTCGACGGGACAGCCTCGAGGTCTGTCGCCGGCTCCGCCACGGTGCCAAGGGTAGGGCCTGGGCGGGGCGTCCCAGAATTCGATCCGCGGCTGTGCATATCGACCCGGATCTGTGGAGATCCACGCTTTGTCGACAAACAGATTTGGGTGTCGGCAGGGGAATCCCAGATGGCGAAATGGTGAACGTGCGTTCCCGAAGTATTTTTCGTCCACAGCCGGTGGAGTGGCATTTCCGCAGGTCAGAGGCCATTTGTGGGCCAGAGGGTGATCGAGATCCCGTACTTGTCCACAGCGCTGCTCACACCCTGTGCACACCCCGAACGGCGTGTCCCACACCCCATCCCCAGTTATCCACAGGGCCTGTGGACAACGGACTGGATCGGCGCTTGCGCCTGCCCCTATCGTCGCCCGGTCGGCATGGGTGCGGTCGGGTCCGGAAGGGCCGGAGATTGTGTCTGGACCCCTGCCTAGTGTCGTGGAGAAGGTTGAACCGAGAGGGGACCGGGTGAGCGTGCGGTGAGCATCCAGCAGCGCGAGGAAGCCGCCTACTTCGACATGCCGGAGTCGGGCAACCAGGAGTCCTGGTCAGGCCGGGTGCCCCCCAACGACATCGACGCCGAGCGCTCCGTTCTCGGATCGATGCTGCTCTCCAAGGACGCCATCGGCGAGGTCACCGAGGCGATCCGCGGCGTGGACTTCTACCAGCCGGCGCACGAGACCATCTTCGAGGCGATCCTCGACCTCTTCGGCCGGGGCGAGCCGGCCGACATGATCACCGTCTCGGCCGAGCTGCAGCGCCGCGGCGAGCTCCTCCGGATCGGTGGGGGCCCCTACCTGCACGACCTCGTGTCGGGCGTCCCGATCGCGGCGAATGCGTCGTACTACGCCTCGATCGTGCGGGAGAAGGCGATCCTGCGCCGGCTGGTCAATGCCGGCACCAAGATCGCGCAGATGGGCTACGCCGGTGAGGGTGAGGTCGACGACACCGTCGATCGCGCGCAGGCCGAGGTCTATGCCATCACCGAGAAGCGCAGCAGCGAGGACTACGCCCCGCTGAGCGACATCATGCAGGGCACCCTCGACGAGATCGAGGCGATCTCCAACCACGACGGCTCGATGCGCGGCGTACCCACCGGCTTCAGTGAGCTCGACGAACTCACCAACGGCCTGCAGGCCGGTCAGATGATCATCGTCGCGGTCCGTCCCGGTTCGGGTAAGTCCACGCTGGGCCTCGACTTCTGCCGCGCCGCC
>JASLCW010000119.1 GCA_030151765.1 Marmoricola sp. | reverse complement strand
GTTCGTGGTCCTCGATGAGCTCGCGTGCGGTCGGCTCAGGCACTGGTCTTCTCCTCCGCCGGCGCCACCATTCCCCGTCGTACGGCGAGCACCCCGCCGATCACCGCGATGCCGATCGACGCGATCGCGCCGAGCATCAGCGCCGATCCCTCGCCCTGATGCAGGACGCCGAGCTGGGCGCCGACCGTGGCCGCCGCGACGGGGACACCCAGTTGGGCCGAGGCGAGCAGCCCTAGGGGCAGCGGTTGCCTGTCGGCTGCGATCGCACCGTGCGCGATCGCGGCCGCGAGGGCGATGCCCAGCCCGAGCAGGATCATCCGCGGCTGGCTGCCCAAGGCGCGCAGGTTGAGCTCGGCGCCGAGCCACACGAAGTAGAGCGGCCCGAGGAAGCCCTCGGTGAGCGCGAAGAGCTGCCTCGCGAGCCGGCGTGGTTCGCCGATCGCCGCGACCGCGAGTCCGAAGGCGAAACCGGCCAGCATGATCGAGACGTGCATCGCGACGGCGATCGCGGCCAGCGCGAAGAGCAGGGTCAGTTGGACGCGCAGTTCGAGGGCGAAGGAGCGCTCCTCGGAGACGACGTGCACGCGGCTGCGGATGCCGTGCCGGTCGAGCTCGCGGAGGCCGACGAAGATCACCGCGCTGGCCGCGATGACCGTCGCCGCGCCCAGGGCCGCCCGGGGCGCATGGCTCGGGTCGATCGCCAGCGGCAGGGCGACGATGCAGGCGGCGTCGGCGATCGCGATCTGTGGCAGCAGGCCGATGACCTGGTCGCCCCCGAGTCCCAGGGAGTCGACGATCGGAAGGATGATCGCCGCCGAGGAGGAGGCGATCAGGACGGCGTACAGCGGTGCGTGGTGGATGCCCACGAGCGCGGCCAGGCCGATCCCCAGGCCGGTGGCGAGCAGCCCGACCACGACCGCCCGGGCCAGCCCCCGGCCGAGCGCCGGGCGGATCGCCGGGTTGCGCACCGGGACATGGGTTCCCGCCACGAACATGACCAGTCCGAAGCCGACATCGGCGAGGAAGGAGAAGGTCGGGTCGGAGGCGTCGAGATAGCCGAAGCCGCTCCGCCCCAGGATCGCCCCCGCGACCAGTTCGCCCAGGACCACCGGCAGATGCCAGGACCGCGGCAGTGCCAGCAGCGGGCCGAGAACGCCGATCACGCAGACGACGGCCAGCTCACCGAATCCCACGGCAGGATTCTTACGCCGAGGTGGTCATTTCCGGAACCACTTCGCCAGATCGGCGTCCATCCCGGGGCAGGTCACGTCGAAGTCCCTGCCCTCGGCGACCCACTGGCCGATCACGCCCGGACCGCCGTTGAAGGACCAGTCGGCGGCATTGCAGCGGCGCAGTGCCTCCGCGGCGGAGGTCTTTCCCGCGGCGCGCCATTCCGGCCGCCGCATCGTCAGGCCGCCGACGACCCGTCGCCACAGCGACTTGACCGAGTAGAAGCCGACGCGCAGACCGGCGTCCTCGTAGGCCCGGACGGTGCCCCGGACCACCGCCGCGTTGGCCTCCGTGTCGTCGCTCCAGTCGAAGTGGACGACGGGCTCGACGTCCACCCACACCGTCGGCGCCAACAGCCCGGCCCGCTTCATCGAGTCGAGGTTGAAGAGCCCGGCCTGGTAGCCGACATTGCTCAGCGCGCCCAGTCGGCTGCGGCCGTCGTACGGACCCTTGCGGGACAGGGTCTTCAGCGTCGCCGCGTCCGGGTAGCTGACCACGGCGTACGCCGCCAGCCGCAGACCGCGGTCACGCGCCCAGGCCACCTGGTCGGCCAGGCACGGATTGGCCACGAAGGAGGGTCCGTTGGTCAGGCCGACGATCACGAAGCGGGCGTCCGCGGTCGGCATCGGCGCACCCTCGGAGCGCTTCTGCGGGATCCCCATGCCCTTCGGGCACTGCGGCCAGCTCACGTCCGCGCCGACGAGCGTCGGGGCCGAGCCCGGGCCCGAGGGGATCTCGAGATTCTTCGGGACCAGTGATCCGTCGGCCTCCGCGGACGGATCGGCCTTCACCATGGGCGTCGGCGGCTGCCGAGTACCGGCGTGACCGACCCGGGGAGCCGTCGAGGTACCGCCACAGCCGGTCAGCAGGAGTCCGGCCAGCGCCAGCGCACCGGCGTGGCGCAACCGTCCGTCGGTCACCGAGCACCTCCCCCGCGGCCCGCGTCGATGCTGCCAAAGTGTAGGGGTTCTGCTGATTCCCCACGGGACGATCGAGTCGTAGCGTCGTCGTCATCGGATCCCATCCCAGACGTTCCGAGGCGTCCGGCGATCCGATGACCGTCGCCACCCTGGCTCCGGTCACCGCCCGCCCGAGGGCGGTAGGTGTGCCCACCCGCACAGCCGCGAACCAGGGTCGGCGACGTTTGTCATGTGCGTACGGCGCTGCCGCCCGGACGACCCGGGTGGGGGAGCGACCGGCGCTCCCCACCCGGGTCATCGCTCAGGCGCCGAAGGCCCCCTGGTTGTTGATGATGTCGAAGATGTCCTTGGCGAGGCCCTGGACCGATTTCACATTCCCGTACCAGTTGGAGCCGCCGGCATTCGACTGGCCGGCCGCGTAGGCGAGCAGTTGCGACACGGTCATGCTGGTCGCGCCACCGAACGCTCCGCTGACGACCTCGGGGTGAAGGAGGTCGATCGTGATACCCCCGAGATTCGAATGAGGAAGGAACTTCTGCGTCGCCGTCGTACTGCCGGGACCGGTGTAGTAGACGTCGAAGGCGGTCGCCAGCATCTGCGCCTTGAGCATCGCGTTCATCGCGCTGCCCGCCGCGGACGCGGCCTTGATCACCTTCGTGGCATAGCTCGCCACCGCGGCACAGTTCGCCGTGGCGGACAGGTCCTGGAAGGGCTGGTACTGCCGCAACCAGGTGCCGACATTGCACACACCCGCGGTGGAGGCGCCGCCCGTGATGACGCCCTGGCCGTTCTTGTTCTGCCAGAAGCCGATGGTGAGTGCACCCGTCTTCAACGGACCGCAGATCGTGACGGTCGCACTCGACGACCCCGAACTCGCGGAATCGTTCGTCGTGTACGACGCCGTGTTCGGATAGGCCACGCAGCCCGGCTGAACGGTGAGGGCCCGGGCGTACGTGAAGGACGCGGGGTTCGCATCGGTCACGCAGACGGTCCCGAGGGTGCCCTGCACGGTGTCGGTCACGTTGACGCAGGCGTCCACCGGGTTCGCGGCGAACTGGACTCCGGAGAAGGTGAAGTCGGCGTTGCCGCCGGCGAGCGCCTTGCCGCCGACTGTCTGATCGGCCCAGGTCGCGGTGACGGTGTTGTCCAACTGGCCATCGGGCAAGCCGTCGAGTGCGCAGGTGTAGTCGAACTGGTTGTCGCCGGGGGCCACGGTGGCATTCGATCCGCCGGCCACTGCGCACGCCGTACCGTCGGAGAGCGTGTCGGTGACGACGACCCCGGTGACCGCGGCCTCATTTGGGTTGAAGACGTCGATCGTGCCGGTGACGCTGACGTCGGAGACCGTTCCCGGGTCGTGGCTCACCTTGACCGTGTAGTTCGCCGTGACGGATCCACCGCTCTGGTAGACCTTCGTCTTGTCCGCCGACTTCACGATGTTCCAGGCATAGGTCCGGTCATAGCCGCCGGTCGCGTCCTTCGTGACCGTGAGCGGGTCGGCGGCGTCCGGCGTACCGGGCCCGACCTTGAAGCTGTCGAACTTGCAGTCGTGCGCGGCCACCGGGTACGACGCCAGCGGGCAGACCGCGAGGACGTAGACGCCTCCCGGGTTGGGGGTGTCCGCGAAGGGGAGCACCTGCACCTTGTTGTCGACGACGACGTGAGTGCCGAGGCTGGTCACGGTGCCGCCGGAGACCTGGAAGGCCCGGTCCAGGTGGCTGTCCGTCGAGAGCAGCTTCGAGCTGCCGTCGTTCACGTCGGGCTGACCACCCGGAGAGACGACGGCGAGGAAGTACTGCCCGTCTCCCAGGGCCTGGGGGAGATTGCTCAGCCAGACATCGGCCTTGGCTCCGTAGGCATTGCAGTTGATCGGATCGGGATCGGTGGTCGCCCGGGACGGCGCCTGACAGGCTCCGGTGCCCGCCGCGACATTCGTGGTGGACGAGATCGCGTTGCCCGCCGCCGCAGCAGGCGATGCGAGCGATTGATTCAGGGCGAGGACCCCGAGGAAGGCCAGCGCGAGCGCGAGTGGGCGCGCGAGCGCTGATCGGAGGGTGGGATGTGACATTGCTGTCCTCCAGGACCAGCTGGATGCGGTCGACTGACCCGAGACAGGAACCGCACCGTCCCCCATGTCGCTGGACGCACCATTCTGGCCGGGACCAAGGTCCCGCGCCATAGTCGTTTCGACTACAAGCCGAGCAGGGCACTGCACCCAACCCGCTCGCCGAAGGCGAAAGGGGCGCCGCACAGATGCGGCGCCCCTTTCATGTGGCGGAGGTAGGGGGATTCGGGACCCCCGACAGAGGGCACCGCACCCAACCCGCTCACCGAAGGCGAAAGGGGCGCCGCACAGATGCGGCGCCCCTTTCATGTGGCGGAGGTAGGGGGATTCGAACCCCCGAGGGCGTTAACCCAACCCGCTTTCCAAGCGAGCGCCAT
>JASLCW010000076.1 GCA_030151765.1 Marmoricola sp. | reverse complement strand
GGCTTCGGCCAGGTTCGCCGACTCGCTCTCCTCGACCAGGAGTTTCAGTGCTGCAGACGTGTCCAGATACCAGACGGTCACCGATCGCCCCGGAGATCGTTCAGGAGGTCGGCGGTGGACCGGTCGCTCTTCACGCGCTTGATCATGGAGGGATCCAGCCGTTTGGTGGCGTGCTTGGCGCAGCGGAGTTCGTCGACCTTGCTCAGCGGGCCCAGGCAGGCGACGGGAACGCCCCGTCTGGTCACGGTGAAGACGACACCCTGCTCCACCTCGCGGATCACGGCGGCGTTGTCGTTGCGGAGTTCCCGCTGACTGATCGTCCTCATGGCTTGAACTGTAGCACTACGTAGCACATGTGGCCGGATTCGCCGGGTCGCCGCTCGGCTGGGAGGATGACTCCCCGAGCCCCGGTAGCTCAGTGGATAGAGCAGCCGCCTCCTAAGCGAAAGGTCGCGAGTTCGACTCTCGCCCGGGGCACACCGCAGGGCGCCTGATTGGAGGACCGATGCCCAGACCGAGCCACCGCGGCCGCCCGCCCCGGGTACGTCGCGTCGCCAAGCGCGTGGTCATCGGGCTCTCGGTCTTCGCCGTCCTCGTCACGACGACGCTGTACTTCGTCATCAAGCATCTCGAGGGCAATATCGACCGGGTCGACCTCTCCAAGGAGACCGGCCCGGCGCCCACGAAGGTCGTCGACAAGGCGATCAACGTGCTGGTCATGGGCGACGACACGCGCAAGGGGCAGGGCCCGGCGATCGGTGGTTCGACGCCCGGCCTGTCGGACACGACGATCCTCCTGCACCTCTCGGCCAACCGGAAGTTCGCGTACGGCGTGAGCCTGCCCCGCGATGCGATGGTGCAGCGTCCTCAGTGCCAGACGCGCACCGGCGTCGCGGCCGCCGGGCTGACCCAGTTCAACGCGGCCTATGCCATCGGCGGACCGGCCTGCACGATCAAGATGGTGCAGCAGCTGACCGGCATCAAGATCGACCATTACGTCGTCGTGAAGTTCAAGGGATTCCGGGCGATGGTCGACGCGATCGGCGGTGTGACGATCTGCGTGCCCCAGCAGATCACCGACGTGCAGTCCAACATCTATTTCAAGCCCGGCACCTACACCGTCTCGGGCGAGGAGGCGCTCAACTATGTGCGCGTCCGCCACGGCGTCGGCGACGGCTCCGACCTCGGCCGGATGAAGCGCCAGCAGGCCTCCATCGCCTCGCTGATCAACAAGGTCGTCTCCGCCGGCACCCTGGCCAACCCGATCACGCTGTACAAGTTCCTCGATGCGGCCACGAAGTCGATCCAGACCGATCCGAGCTTCGGGAGTCTCTCCGCGCTGGTCAGTCTCGGCCGGTCGCTGCAGAACATCGGCCTGGACCGGATCAAGTTCATCTCGGTGCCCTACGAGCCCTATCCGCCGGACACCAACCGGGTGCAGTGGGCGCCGTTGGCAGCCAAGCTCTGGCAGCAGATGCTCAACGACAAGCCGCTCGGCAAGGAGTTGCAGACGGGCGTCGTCAAGGCCTCCAACACGCCGGGCAGTTCGACCAAGCACCAGGCCAGCGCGGAGGAGAAGCAGCAGGCCGACCGGGTCGGTCTCTGCTCGTAGCCGACTTGTCGTTACCGATCCGTTACCGTCATGATGGCGGTGATGAAGGTAGTACTGACCGGGGGGACCGGCGTGATCGGCCGTGCGGCGGTCCCGGCGCTTGAGGCGGCGGGACACGACGTCGTCCTCGCCGTCCGCGCGGGCGGCCCCGACCTCGAGTCGCTGCCCGCGAACAGCCGGGTGGTCGACCTCTTCGACGTCGATTCGCTGGTGGCCGCCTTCGAGGGCGCCGACGCCGTGGTCAATCTGGCCACCCGGATCCCGGTCGGCTATGCCGCCGTACGGCCGGGCGCCTGGCGGCGCAACGACGAGCTGCGGACCTTCGGTGCGGCCAATGTGGCGACCGCGGCCATGCGTGCCGGCGTACGCCAGGTGATCCAGGAGAGTGTCTCCTTCGTGTACGCCGATGCCGGTGACGGCTGGATCACCGAGGACGACGCGGTCGACATCACCGTCGCCACCGAGCCGGTTGCCGTCGCCGAGTCGCGCATCCAGGACTTCGCGGGGCCCGGTCGTACCGGCGTCGTTCTCCGCTTCGGGATGATCGTCGGCGCCGACCCGCAGACCATGTTCACCCTGCGCGGCGCCGGTCACGGCCGCCCGATCGGTCTCGGTGACCCCGAAGGATGGGCGCACCTCATCCACACCGACGACCTCGGCAGCGCCGTCGTCGCCGCGCTGAAGGTGCCGACCGGCGTCTACAACGTCGGTGCCACGCCGGTACGACGCCACGAGCTCACCGAGGGATTCGCCCGCAGTGCCGGTGTCGACCGTGCCGGATTCCTGGGACCGGTGCTCCAGCGCCTTGCCGGGGTCCGCCTCGAGCCCTTCGCCCGGTCCCTGCGCGTGAGCTCCGAGCACTTCTCCGGCAGCACCGGATGGACGCCGAGTCGCCCCTCCTTCGACGATGACTGGCTCGAGGGAGCGCGGGAGATGCAGGCCGCCGGTGAGCAATGAGTTGACGCCTGAGGAGCGGGCCGAGCGCCGCAAGCGGCTGGCCGAGATCTTCGGTGAGGGCCTGCCCGACCAGACCAGCGACGACCAGCCCGACCCGCGTGAGGCCGATCAGGGCAGTGACGAGTGGCTGCGCCGGCAGGTTCCGCCCCACCACGGATGAGAAGACGCCCGGAGCCAGCGGCTCCGGGCGTCGTTCGGTACTGCGGTCAGGCTTGTCCGTTGCGCTGGACCAGCGCGTCGCGGATCTCCGAGAGCAGCTGGATGTCCTCGGGAGTACCGGCCTCGTCGGCCGGGAAGTAGCGCTCCTTCGCCTTGGTGTAGGGCACCACGATGAAGAAGTAGACGACGGCGGCGACGATGATGAAGGCCACTAGGGCCGTGATGAACGTGCCGACGGGGAGTCCACCCGGCTTGTAGCTGTTGAAGTCGGCGTGTCCGCCGGCCTTTCCGATCAGACCCATGATCACCGCGGTGAACGAGCTCACGACGGTGGCGAAGGCGCCGCCCATGATGAACGCGACGGCCAGCTCGATCAGGTTTCCACGCAGCAGGAAGTTCTTGAAACCGGTCATGACGGTGTGTGCTCTCCTTCGTCGCCCCAGGGTTGGGGCGTCGTCTCATGATCCCCCAAGACCTGCCGGCCAAACCACAGTCAGAAGGCTGCGAGCGCCCTCTGCGGACAGTTCGCCCACATCGGCGGGCGCCACCCCGACCAGCACCAGGCGGCCGCCGAGCGGACTCGTGTCGTCCGGTGCCGCAGGCGGCACTGCCAGCACCGTCACCCGATGTACGGCGACCCGCGAGTTGGCCTCGTCCCGGGGATCGGTGGCCACCAGGTCGACCCGGTCCCCGACATCGAGCAGCCGTACGACGGCCGGGTCGGTCACCCGGACCGGCATCGCGCTCAGGCCCGGATAGCCGTTGAGCCAGCGCCGGCCGGCCAGGGCGTCCCGGCGTACCGGCATGCCGGCGCCGACGGGAACCGCCAGCACCCGGCCGTCGATGCCTTGAGGGTCGGCGACGATGCGATCGGGTGCGGTGCCGGCGGCGTACCGGCGTAGTCGCAGGTCGCCGGTGTGGAGGGTGCGTCCGCCGGACAGGTCGTGCGCCGCCACCCAGACCGGCACGGTGGGTGGTGGCGGCGCGCTCAGGGCGTGGACGACGAGGTAGACGGTGACGCCGGCGGTGACCGCGGCCAGCGCACCACGGTGGCGTAGCAGCCGGCGTCGGAGGGCGTCGCGTCGGTCGAGCAGGCGGGTGAGCAGATCTCGCTGTGTGGTTGCGGTTGGCATCACCCGAGGGTGGCACCGATCCGGATTCCGGGTCGGCCGCTATCCACAGGCCCCGGTCGCGGGGCCGTCAGGAGGCGGTGGGGGTGCTGCTCGTCGAGGAGGTGGAGGTGCTGGAGCTCGAGTCGGAGGACGAGGAGGAGTTGGACGAGGACGTCGACGACGAGCTGGAGGACGGCGCGTCGCTGCTCGAGGAGCCGCCGCGGCTGTCGGTGCGATAGAAGCCCGAACCCTTGAAGACGACACCGACGGCGTTGAAGACCTTGCGCAGCTTGCCGCCGCATTCGGGGCAGACGGTCAGCGAGTCCTCGCTGAAGCTCTGCTGGGCCTCGAAGAAGTGGCCGCAGTCGATGCAGGAGTACTGGTAGGTGGGCACGTTTTCCTCACGATGCTTCTCGAACGTCTGGCACTCACGAGTGCCGACTGCCAATCCTACTCGGCAGGGTGCCCGCGCGGCAGCGGGGCGGAGCGGGAGCCGCCACGGTGGGTGAGCCAACGACGCTCCGGAGCGCAGCGCCGCTCGCGCCATTCAACGCAGCTGGATGACGCCCTCCTCGGTGACGGCGCCGTCGACCCGGTGGTCGTGCGCGGCGTAGGGGACCTCGTCGAGCACCTCACTGGCATTGAGCACACACCAGATCGTCCCGGTCGCCCGCGGCAGCGCGCGGTCGTAGCTGCCGCCGCCGCGGCCCAGACGATGGCCGCGCCGATCCACGGCGACGCCGGGTACCAGGACCAGGTCCGCGGTGGCGATCGCCTCGCGGCCGAGCGGCGGGGTCGTCGGCTCGTGCAGGCCGAGTCGTCCGGAGGCGAGCGAGTCGGGGCCGGCGTACTCCGCCCAGTCGAGGTCGTTGTCGGGCAGGAGCAGCGGCAGGATCACCCGCTTGCCGGCGGCGCGGAGCGCGTCGAGCAGGGGACCGGTGCCGGGTTCGTGGCCGATCGACACGTACGCCGCCACCAGCGCGGCACGGCGTACCTCGGGTTCGTCGAGGAGCAGTCCGGGCAGTCGCCGGGCCCGATCGGCCACGGTCGGAAGGCCGATCCGCCGTCGCGAGGTGAGGAGTCGATCGCGGAGGGCGAGCTTAGGGCCCCATGACGGATCGGCGGCGCGATCACCGAACTTTGGTCCCTCGAACCCGGACACGGCCACCCTCTCCTACGATCGACCCCATGAGTGCACCCGGACTGAATGCTGCGCGCGACAAGATGGTCGCAGCCGGAGTCGATCCTCTCGCGATCGAGGTCTTCGCGCACTACTACCGACTCCTCGAGCACGGCGAGACCGGGATGATCCCCGAGTCCACCATCGAGCCCCTCGACGCGGAGTCGATCGCCGACGTCGAGATCGACGACGACGTGGCCGCCAAGGCACTGGATGCGACCGTCGTCCTGAAGCTCAACGGCGGCCTCGGCACCTCGATGGGCATGGACCGGGCCAAGTCGCTGTTGTGTGTCCGCCGTGGCCTGTCCTTCCTCGACGTGATCGCTCGGCAGGTGCTGCACCTGCGCCGGATCCACGGCGCCCGGCTGCCCCTGGTCTTCCTGAACAGCTATCGCACGTCTGCAGACACCCTCGCCGCCCTGGCCCGGTACGCCGACCTCCCGGTCGAGGGCCTGCCGATGGAGTTGATGCAGAACAAGGAGCCGCGGCTGCTCACCGCCGACCTCACCCCGGTGACCTGGCCGAAGGATCCCGAGCTGGAGTGGTGTCCGCCCGGCCACGCCGACCTCTACACCGCGCTGAGCTCGTCGGGCCTGCTCGACGAACTCCTCGGTGCCGGCTTCCGCTATGCCTTCTGCTCCAATTCCGACAACCTCGGCGCGATCCCCGACCCGCGCATCGCCGGCTGGTTCGCCGAGTCGGGTGCCCCCTTCGCCATCGAGTCCGTGCGACGTACCCCCTCGGATCGCAAGGGCGGCCACTTCGCCCGCCGGATCAGTGACGGTCGGGTGATCCTGCGCGAGAGCGCGCAGACTCTCGAGTCCGATCGTGCCGCCGTGGCCGATCTCGACCGGCACAAGTACACCTCCACGAACAACGTGTGGTTCGACCTCGAGGCGATGCGCCGCGAGCTCGAGCGCCGCGACGGCATCCTCGGCCTCCCGCTGATCCGCAACGTGAAGAAGGTCGACCCGGCCGATGACAAGAGCCCGGAGGTCGTCCAGATCGAGGCGGCGATGGGTTCGGCGATCGAGATCTTCGACGGCGCCACCACGATCGAGGTCGGCCGGGATCGTTTCGTGCCGGTCAAGACCACGAACGACCTGTTGTTGCTGCGCTCCGATGCCTATGCGATGGGCGCGGACTTCCAGCTCGAGCAGTCCGCCGACGAACTGGCCTTCGTCGATCTCGACGGTGTCTACGGCCGCGTCGCCGAGTTCGACAAGCGCTTCCCTGCGGGCGTGCCCTCCATGCGTGAGGCGACCTCGCTGGTGGTCGACGGCGACTGGACCTTCGGCGAAGGTGTCCGCGTCGTCGGCGATGCCCGCCTCGACGGTGAGCGCGGGCGCGTCGACAACGGGGCGGTCCTGGGCGAGTCGAGCGATGCCTGACGCGGTCGCTCCCGTCTCCGTCGATGACCACCTGAGTCGGATCCTCGACAAGATCCGTCCACTGGCGCCGTACTCGCACTCGTTGCTCGATGCGGTCGGCCGGCCGACGGTCGCCGACGTGGTCGCGCGCCGGCCGCTGCCGGCCTTCGACAATTCCTCGATGGACGGGTACGCCGTCCGTGCCGGCGATGTCGCCACCGCGACGGAGGCGACCCCGGTGATCCTGCCGGTCGTGGCCGACATCCACGCGGGTGACGGCGCCGCGCGGGTGCTCAAGCCGGGCACCGCCATGCGGATCATGACCGGCGCCCCGATTCCTGCGGGTGCCGATGCCGTCGTACCGGTGGAGGCGACGGACGCCGGTGCGGTGAAGGTGACCGTCAACGAGGCGGCGCAGCCGGGCCGCTTCATCCGCCGGGTCGGCGAGGACGTGGAGGCGGGCCAGCACGTGCTGCCGGCCGGGACCGTCGTCGGCCCGCGGCACATCGGCCTGCTCGCCGGTCTCGGCCTCGACCGGATCGAGGTCGCGCCGCGCCCGCGCGTCGTGGTGATCTCGACGGGTGCCGAACTCGTCGAGCCCGGCCGGCCGCTGAGTGCCGGCGCGATCCACGACGCCAACTCCTATCTCCTCACGGCGGCGGCGCGGGCAGCCGGCGCGATCGGCTACCGGGTCTCCCTCGAGGACGACGACCCGCAGCGCTTCCTGGACGCGCTCGACGGGCAGCTGGTGCGCGCCGACCTCGTGGTCACCACGGGTGGGGTCAGCAAGGGCACCCGCGACGTGGTCAAGGAGGCGCTGCGCGGCCAGCCGGACATGTGGTTCGGCGAGGTGGCGATGCAGCCGGGCAAGCCTCAGGGCTTCGGACTGGTCGGGGAGGACCGGATCCCGCTCTTCGCGCTGCCGGGCAATCCGGTGTCGTCGTACGTCTCCTTCGAGGTCTTCGTCGCGCCTGCGCTGCGTCGCCTCGTCGGTCGTACGCCGGAGCGGCGGCCGCTCTTCCGTGCCGAGCTCGGCGCGGCGGTGCGGTCGATCCCCGGAAAGCGCCAGTTCCTGCGCGGGGATGTCACTCTGGGGCCTGGTGGTGCGAAGGTGGTTCCCGTGGGTGGACCCGGACCGCATCTCCTCGGTGGCCTCGGCGCCGCCAACGCGCTGATCGTGCTCGACGAATCCCTGGGCGCGGTCGCCGCGGGTACGTCGGTGCCCGTCGTCCTGCTGGATCGGGACTACTGATGGATCGGCTCACGCACATCGACTCCGAAGGCGCCGCCCGCATGGTCGACGTCTCCGCGAAGGAGGCCAGCCTGAGGACCGCGACCGCGACCGGTCGCGTGCTGGTTTCCCCTGCCGTCATCGAGCTGCTGCGCGGCGAGGGCATGCCCAAGGGCGATGCCCTGGGTGTGGCGCGGATCGCCGGGATCATGGGCGCCAAGCGCACGCCCGACCTGGTGCCGCTGTGTCATCCGATCGCGCTGACCGGGGTGAAGGTGGAGCTCGAGGTGCTCGACGACGCCGTCGCGATCACCGCCCGGGTGCGCACCACCGACCGCACCGGCGTGGAGATGGAGGCCCTGACGGCGGTCTCGGTGGCCGCGCTGGCCCTGGTCGACATGGTGAAGGCGGTCGACAAGGCCGCGGTGATCACCGATGTCCGGGTCGAGGAGAAGACCGGGGGCGTCTCGGGGGACTTCGTGAGGAGCGAGAAGTGAGGGCCGCCGTCGTGGTGGCCTCCAACCGGGCCGCAGCGGGCGTCTACGAGGACGTGACCGGTCCGCTCATCGTCGCCGCGCTCGCCGCCGAGGGGTGGGAGGTCGACGCCGCGGTCGTCGTGCCGGACGGGGAACCGGTCGCGACTGCCCTCGCGGCGGCCGTCGCCGGGGGAGCGCGGGTGGTGCTCACCACCGGCGGCACCGGCATCTCGCCGACCGACCGCACGCCCGAGGTGACCCGGGCGCTGCTCGATCGGGAGGTGCCGGGCATCGCCGAGGCGATCCGAGCTCACGGCATCGCGAAGGGCGTTGCCACCGCCGCGCTGTCCAGGGGAGTCGCCGGCGTGATGGGGTCGGCCCTCGTCGTCAACCTGCCCGGATCGAAGGGCGGGGTGAAGGACGGGCTGGAGGTCGTCGTACCCCTGCTCGGGCATGCCGTCGACCAGCTCGCCGGGGGAGACCATTGAGCAGGGGCTGGCCCGTCGTACTCGAGTGGGATGGGCTGCGGCTGCGGCCGATCTCGGCGAAGGACGCCCGCGCCTGGCGTGAGGTGCGCGCCCGCAATGCCGAATGGTTGAAGCGCTGGGATGCCACCGCGCCGCCGGAGGCCGAGCCGCGCATGCAGACCTTCTCGTCCATGGTCGCGGCGATGCGGCGATCGGCGCGGGCGGGCACGCAGATGCCCTTCGCGATCGAGTACGACGGCAGTTTCGTCGGTCAGATCACCGTCAACAATGTGATCAGGGGTTCGGCGCAGTTCGCCTCCGTCGGCTACTGGATCGATCAGCGGGTGGCCGGACGCGGGCTGATGCCGCGGGCGGTCGCGCTGGTGATCGACCACTGCTTCCGCAGCGCGGGCCTGCACCGGATCGAGGTGGCGATCCGGCCGGAGAACCACGCTTCGCTGCGGGTGGTCGACAAGCTGGAGATCCCGCTGGTGGGCTTGGCGCCCGGCTACCTGCACATCGACGGCGACTGGCGCGATCACCTGCTCTTCGGGATCACCAAGGAACAGGCCGCGCCGGGGCTGGTGCGCCGGCTTCAATCACACGAGTCACAGTAGTGATCTGGCGACACACCGGACCGCCTGCCGCTCCGGCGCCGTTCGCGCTTCTACGCTCGGGTGCGTGGACCTTTCCGGCTTGATCTTCGTCGCCCTGGCCGTCGCCTGGGCCGCGTACCTGATTCCGATGGCGCTCAAGCGCACCGACGATCTCGCCACCACTCGGGCCGTCGAGGACTTCTCCTCGCGGTTGCGGGTCTTCGGCGGACGTCGTACCGCCGAGGAGACTGCCGCGCCGGCGGAGTCGGTTGCGGCACCTGCCCCTGCCCCGGCCACCCGGGTGATCGCCTCGATGAGCCCGGCCAATCGCGCCGCCGCCCGCCGGGCCGCCGCGCGTCGTCGCCGGGTGCTCTACGTCCTCACCGCGTCGATGGTCGCGACCGCCGTCGCGGCCGCCCTGCACTACATCCCGTTGTGGTCGATCGGCGCACCGGCCGGTCTCATCGTCGTCTTCCTGTTCATCGCCCGGATCACCGTGAAGCGCGAGCGGGCCCGGCGTCGTATCGAGATCGTCGTGCCCGTCGATGCCGCGGAGCCCGCGCCCGTCGCGGCACCGACCTCGGTCGAGGCCGAGGACGTCGAGGAGACCGTCGGCCTCACCGCCCAGGCGCTGGCCGAGGTCAAGGCCGACGAGCCGGTCGCCGACGAGGGCTCGCTCTGGGACCCGGTCCCGGTCACGCTGCCCACCTATGTCACCAAGCCGCGTGCCCGTCGTACGGTCCGGACGATCGAGCTCACCCAGTCCAGCGGCCACGACGCCGCCGACTCCAAGCTCGCCCGCGACGCCGACGCCGCGCGCGCCGCCAAGACCGAGTCGGAGAAGAAGGCCGACACGGACGCGCCCCGGAAGGCCGCCGGCGCCTGACCCTGATTGGAAGGTAGGCCGATCCCGGTGATACCTTTCTACCCGCGCTCGTCGGAGCGTATGGGGCTGTGGCGCAGTTGGTAGCGCGTCTCGTTCGCAATGAGAAGGTCAGGGGTTCGAATCCCCTC
>JASLCW010000024.1 GCA_030151765.1 Marmoricola sp. | reverse complement strand
AGGTTCACGAACTTCGAACCGGTGACCATCTGGCCGCAGGCGACGCAGACCGGGACCAGGCTGTCGGTGGTGAAGCCGAAGGGAGCGCCGGCCGCATTGAGCTGACCGGCGAGCGCCGTACCGGTGCCGTGCCAGAGCGGCGCCAGCGAGACGTAGTGGTCGACGTACTTCGCGCCGCCCAGGAAGCGCACGTAGTAGTTCGGCATGAAGGTGCCCTGTGAGTGGCCGATGATGTCGACCTTCGCGGCACCGGTCGACTGCAGCACGCGGGCCACGAAGGCCTGCAGTTCCTTGGCGCTGGACACGATCTCGTTCAGCCCGCCGAACTTGATCGGCGACATCGCCTCGATGGGGGCGACGCCGTAGGAGAGCGCGTAGACGCAGTAGCCCTTGTTGTGCAGGAGCGCTGCGTAGGTGGCCCAGTTGGTGGCTGCGTTGCCGGCGGTGCCGTGCACGAGTACGACGGGCCGCGGATGCGCCGCCGTCGGCTTGCAGGTCCAGATGTTCTCGCCGGGAGCCGAGTCCGCGATGTTCACCCGCGCCGCGTTCTCAAGGAAGTTGTAGCTGACCGGGAGGTCGGCGGCCTGGCTCGGCGCCGCGAAGCCGAGCAGGGCGGCGAGGGCGACGAGGAGGGCGAGGGCGCGGCGCATGGATGCTCCTGACGGTGGCGACGGGTCATCGAGGCAACGACGCACCGGTGCCCACGGTCACGGTTGTAGGCTTGGCACTCAGCTGACCGGAGTGCCAGTCGCTGCCCGACCAGGTCCAGGAGGTGCGATGCCCGACGAACGCCGCCTCGACGTGCTGCGCGCGATCATCGAGGACTACGTCGCCACTCGTGAGCCGGTCGGTTCGCGCGCGCTGGTCGAGAGGCACGGCCTCGGAGTCTCCCCGGCAACGGTCCGCAACGACATGGCGGCGCTGGAGGAGGAGGGGCTGATCGCCCAGCCGCACACCAGCGCCGGCCGGATTCCCACCGACCTCGGCTATCGGCTCTTCGTCGACCGGCTGACCACGGTCAAGCCGATGAGTACGGCCGAGCGCCGTGCCATCGCGCATTTCCTCGAGGGTGCGCACGACCTCGACGACGTCGTACAGCGCAGCGTGCGGCTGCTCGTCGTACTCATCCTGTCGACCGGTCGGGTCGAGCAGCGTCTCGTGGAGCTGCCCGTCGAGCTGGACGACGACGCCCTCGCCGACCTGCGGTCCAAGCTCAACCGTGCGGCCACCGGCGAGCTGATCGGCACCGCGGTCACGCAGCTCGCCGATCTCGTCGGTGTCGACCGCGACACGGCGACGCCGACGGCGGTCGTGGTCGCCGCGCTCATCGAGGCGATGTCCAACCACCGCTCCGACCAGCGCGTCGTCATCGGCGGCACCTCCAATCTGGCTCGCTTCGGCGACGGCTTCGAGTCGACCGTGAAGCCGATCCTCGAGGCGCTCGAGGAGCAGGTCGTGCTGCTCCGGCTGCTCGGCCAGGCGGCCTCCTCCAGTGGCGTCACCGTCCGCATCGGCCACGAGGGACCCTACGAAGAACTCTCGGCGACCTCCGTGGTCGCCTCGGGCTACGGCCCGCACGAACGACCCGCCGGGGCCCTCGGCGTGGTCGGCCCCACCCGCATGGACTACCCGGGTTCGATGGCCGCGGTTCGCGCCGTGGCCGCCTACGTCTCCGGGATCCTCGAGGACTCCTGAAAGCGAAGCACCTGCCTGACATGAACGACCCTTACGAGACTCTCGGTGTGTCCCGGGACGCCGACGCGGCCACGATCAAGAAGGCCTATCGGCGGCTCGCGCGTGAGCTGCACCCCGACGTCAATCCCGACCCCGCCACGCAGGAACGTTTCAAGGACGTCTCCGCGGCGTACGAGATCCTCGCGGACCCCGAGAAGCGGCGGATGTACGACCTCGGCGGCGATCCCTTCGGCCGCGGCGGCCCCGCGGGGCAGGGCGCGGGCTTCTCCTTCACCGACATCATGGACGCCTTCTTCGGCGGCCAGCAGGGCGGCCGGCGCGGTCCGCGGCCGCGTTCGCGTCGCGGCCAGGACGCGCTCGTGCACATCGAGATCGAGCTCGCCGACGCCGCCTTCGGCGCCAGCCAGGAGCTGAAGGTCGACACCGCCGTTCTGTGCGGCAGCTGTTCGGGTTCGGGCGCGGCTCCGGGCTCGCAGCCGGTGACCTGCCAGACCTGTCACGGTCAGGGCGAGGTCGCGCACGTGCAGCGCTCCTTCCTCGGCGAGATCCGCACGCTGCGCCCCTGCGCCGCCTGCCGCGGCTTCGGCGAGATCATCCCGGAGCCCTGCCGCGAATGTGCCGGCGACGGCCGGGTGCGCACCCGCCGCGCCATCACCATCCGGATCCCGGCCGGCGTCGACGACGGCACCCGCGTCCAGCTCTCCGGCGAGGGCGAGGTCGGCCCCGGCGGTGGCGAACCCGGCGATCTCTACGTGGAGGTGCACGTGCGTCCGCACGCGGTCTTCACCCGTGACGGCAACGACCTGCGCTGCCGGGCCTCGATCCCGATGACCGCCGCCGCCCTCGGCACGACGCTCAAGCTACCGCTGCTCGAGGCCGACCTGCCGCAGTCCGAGGGCGCCGACTCCGAGGTCGCGCTCTCCGCGGACATCGACATCCGCCCGGGCACCCAGTCGGGTACCGAGCACGTGCTCCGGGGCCACGGCGTACCCGCGCTGCGCACCGGCAACCGGGGCGACATCGTCGTCACCGTCGATGTCGAGACCCCGGCGAAGCTTGACGAGCGACAGCAGGAGTTGCTGCGCGAACTGGCGGCACTGCGTCACGAGGAGTCGCCCGAAGGACGGATCCAGCCGGGGCACAAGTCGGTCTTCGACCGGTTCAAGGATGCTTTCCGGTGAGCGAGCTTGCGAGCGGGCCATCGGGTGCAGGGAGCCGGGTTGCCGGGCCGACGAAGGAGGCCTGGTGACTTTGCCGGTCTTCTGGCTCGCTGAGCTGGAGGCAGTGGTCGGCGAGGTCGTCACGCTCGACGGCGCCGAGGGACGTCACGCCGCCGTCGTACGACGCATCGGCGCCGGTGAGCGCTTGATGCTCACCGATGGCCGCGGCCGCCGGGCGACCGGTGTGGTCGAGTCGGTAGCCAAGTCCGGCCTCGACGTGGTGATCGAGAGCATCGAGACCGAGCCGCTGATCGGGCCGGCCGTCACCGTCGTGCAGGCGATCCCCAAGGGCGACCGCGCGGAGCTGACCGTCGAGGTCCTCACCGAGATCGGCGTGGACCGGATCGTCCCGTGGTCCGCGAGCCGTTCGATCGGGCAGTGGCGCGGCGAGCGCCGTGACAAGGCGCTGGCGAAGTGGCGCACCACGGCGCGCGAGGCGGCCAAACAGTCACGCCGGGCGCACTTCCCCGAGGTCGCCGAGCCCGCGGACCTCGCGGGGGTGATCGAGCTGATCGCCGCGAGCGACCTGGCCGTCGTACTCCACGAGGAGGCGGCGGAGCCGATCGCCGGCCTGACACTCGAGGGCGTCTCGTCGATCCTGCTGATCGTCGGCCCCGAGGGCGGCGTGAGTCCCGAGGAGATCGAGGCCTTCACCGCGGCCGGCGCACGCACCTGCCTGCTCGGTCCGACCGTCCTGCGAACCTCGACGGCGGGCGTGGCCGGTGTCGCCGCGCTCCTTGCCCGTACGCCGCGCTGGAACTGACGAAGACGGGACGTCAGTTGATCTGAACGGTCTTGGTGTCCGAGGTGACGCCGTGGCCTTCGCCGCCGGACGGATCGGTGTCGCTGACCGTCAGCGTGTAGGCGCCGGGAGGAGCGTCGAGGGTGAAGGCGAAGGGGGAGAGGGTGCAGCACTGGTTGGCGGTGGCGAAGCCGTGGCGGACCACCACATTGCCCTGCTGCAGGGTCCAGACGACATTGGCCTCGAAGGCATTCGCCTTGCCCCTGATGGTGGTGCCCGAGTTGATCTGCGCGCCGTCGGTGAGGTCGACGGAGATCGGGGAGAGGATGTCGTCCGCGGGCGCGGCGGTGTAGCTGTCCTTCGACGGTGCCTGGAACAGGGACGACGGCACCTGACCGCCGATCGTGAAGCGGACGGGGGCGGGGCGGTTCACGGCGGCGTCGACCGTCCACACCAGGGACTGGAGCGCGGTCGAGACGTGCATGCCCGGGGCGAGCTCGGCGCCGGAGGTGAAGTCGACCTCGACGGTTCCGTCCTGCTCCTCGGTGACCGTCGCCTGCGTGCCCGGCGCGAAGGCGGAGTGGTAGTCGGGATCGGTCGGCATCGCGAGCGCGGCATCGACGGCGGCCTGGACATCGCTGACGGTGACATCGGACATCTCGTGGCTCTCCGAGAAGAGCCGCTGGCCCACGCCGGTCTTGCCGACGAAGTAGACGGTGGCGTCGACGGTCCGGCCGGCCGCCGGGGTGATGCCGGGGCCTGAGCGGCTGTGCAGGTAGGCGGCGCCGCCGGTGACGACCACGACGGCGGCCGCGGCGGCGACGGCACCGCGAATCCAGGCGACCTTGCCGCCGCGTTCGTCCAGATCGGTGCCGGTCCGGGTGCCGAAGTCGGCCGCCTCGCGCCGCGGCTGTACGTCGTCCACCGCGTCGTGCAGCAGCCGGGTGATGTCGTCGTCGTTCATGAGTCGTCTCCTGTCCGGAGTCGGGCGCGCAGGGCCGCGGCGCCGCGAGAGGCGTGGGTCTTGACCGAGCCGGCGCTGACCCGCAGCGTCTCGGCGATCTCGGCCTCGGAGAGGTCGAGGTAGTGGCGCAGCACGAGTACCTCGCGTTGCCGGCGGGGCAGTCCGGCCAGGGCCGCGACGACCTCGTCGCGGGTGGCCCGCCCGACCACCTCGTCCGCGATGTCGGCAACGGGTACGCCGGCCTCCGCCGGAGTACGGCGTACGACGGTGCGATGCCGCAGCACCGAGCGGGAGCCGTTGACGACGGAGCGATGCAGATAGCCGCCCACGCGATCGGCGTCGGAGATCCGGTCCCAGCGACGGTGGACGGCGATGAAGGCGTCCTGGACGACATCCTCGGCGGTCTCGAGATCGCCGACGAGCAGGAGGGCGGCACGGACCAGCCGCGGATACTCGCGCGCGAAGAGCGCCTCGAGCCCAGCCTTCTCGTCCACCATCTGCACCACGCTAGTTCCACGCGCGACCACCCGGGTCGGTTGACACGACTTCTCGTATGCTCGCGTCATGGCTGAAGCTGACTGCCTCTTCTGCAAGATCGCGGCCCGTGAGATCCCCGCGGAGATCGTGCACGAGTCCGACCTCTCGGTCGCCTTCCGCGACATCGCTCCGGCGGCGCCGACGCACGTGCTGGTGATCCCCAAGCTCCACGAGCCCAACGCGGCGGCGCTGGCGGCCGCCTCGTCGGAGTCGGTCACCGATCTCTTCCTGGTGGCCGCCGAGGTGGCCGCGAGCGACGGACTCGACGAGGGCTATCGCATGGTCTTCAACACGGGTCGCCAGGCGCAGCAGACCGTCTTCCACGCGCACCTGCATGTGCTGGGTGGTCGTGAATTCGGGTGGCCGCCGGGGTGACCCCTCCCGGTAGGCTGGGCGCAGAATGACTGACTCAATCAATCCTGCCGACGCCACTCTGCACGTGGTGACCGTTCCCAACAGCATCAACATGGTCTCGCTGCTCGGGCCCGCCGACGAGAACCTCGCGCTCATCGAGCGCTCGTTCACGGCCGATGTCCACGTGCGCGGCAATCGCATCACGCTGCGCGGCGAGGTCGGTGAGATCGCCCTGATCGAGCGGCTCTTCGACGAACTCGTCACCATCCTGCGCACCGGGCAGGGGCTCACCGTCGAGACCGTCGAGCGGGCGATCACGATGTTGCGTGCGGAGACCAGTGAGCGGCCGGCCGACGTACTCAGCCTCAACATCCTGTCCAACCGCGGCCGCACCATCCGGCCCAAGACGCTGAACCAGAAGCGGTACGTCGACGCGATCGACAAGCACACCGTGGTCTTCGGCATCGGTCCGGCCGGTACCGGCAAGACCTATCTGGCGATGGCCAAGGCCGTGCAGGCGCTGCAAGACAAAAAGGTCAACCGGATCATCCTGACCCGCCCGGCCGTCGAGGCGGGGGAACGGCTCGGCTTCCTGCCGGGCACGCTCAGCGAGAAGATCGATCCCTACCTGCGCCCGCTGTACGACGCCCTCCACGACATGCTCGACCCCGAGACGATCCCGAAGCTGCTCGCTGCCGGGACCATCGAGGTGGCGCCGCTGGCCTACATGCGCGGTCGCACGCTCAACGACTCCTTCATCATCCTCGACGAGGCGCAGAACACCTCGCCGGAGCAGATGAAGATGTT
>JASLCW010000014.1 GCA_030151765.1 Marmoricola sp. | reverse complement strand
ATCCCGTATGAAGAAACTCTGACCAGGACCCCTCCTTGGACGGCCTTCGTCTCGTGAGAACGAGTGGAGACCACCGAGGAGGGGTTCTGTCATGAACGATCACGACGACCTGCGCGGGCGGCTGGCGACGCTCGCCGAGCGCGCGCCGGCGCAGCTGCCCGCGAACGATCTCTGGGCACGGGGCAGGTGCCGGCAGCGACGACTGCAGGCCGGTACGGCGCTGCTCGCCGTGGCCGTGTTGATCGCGGGCGTCGCCGGGATCGGATTCTTCCGGGGAGCCGGCCAGACGCCCGCGCCGGCCGACGTGCCCTTCGGGAGATTGCACATCCCGGTGACGGTCCACCCGCCGAACCCGTGGTCGGAGGGGACCGCGCAGGCCGGCCCTCCCGGACGCCTGGCGGTGCTCTCGATCGGCAACAGGCTGCGGCGGGAGGGACTCACCGGGAAGCAGTCGTCGCCGGCGCTCTTCGGAGTCTCGGCCGTCGACGGCCGCCCGCGCTTCGTCGACCTAGCGGGATTGGGTCGCGAAGGTCTCAGCACCGGATGTGTGGTCCTGTCACCCGACGGCACCAAGGTGGGCTATTGCCGCTGGCGCGGCACGAAGCTGCGCGGGTGGGCGGTCTACGACACGGTGTCGGGACGCACCACGATGCTCGCCGATCCCGGCAACCCCGAGATCGTCGGCTCGGACTTCTCCGAGCTCGCCTTCAGCGGGGACTCGCGCTATCTGGAGACCAACTACTCGCGTTCCGGATCCAAGGACTCGCGGGCGCACGACTTCGTGGTCTGGAATGTCGCCACCGGAAGGCCGACGACGGTCGAGAAGGCGGGCCACTACTACTTCCCGGAGATCGGTGCCGGGCCCACGGGCATCGTGTGGTCGCGAGGCCGGACGATCAATCGGACCGATCCGGGGTCGAACACGACGAGATCGACCTTCGACGCCGCGCCCTACGACATCATCGCGGCGTCGTACGGACCGGGTGGCAAGCTCGCGATGATCACGTTCGGGCCGACGAAGAAGGCCGAATGGCGCGTCTACGTCGAGGGCCGCCGCGTCGCCGGCATCAAGAACATCATGAGCATCCTGGGATGGCGGGATGCCGACCACGTGATCGTGGTCAGCACGCCGTACACGAACACGGCGAGCTACATCGACGTACGCACGGGCAAGGTCACTCAGAGGGTGCACCTGCGCGCGAATGCGCTGATGACGCCGTCGTACGCGAGTGATCTGTGGGCCAACAGCCTGGTTCCGGGCAGGGTCGCGCCGCACGTGGCGGATCCCCGGCTCGACATTCTGTGGGGCGGGCTCTGCGTAGGTGCCGTCATGGTCACCGGGCTCGGCCTGCTGATCCTGCGGAGGCGGCGTGACTGACCGCGCGTCCTTCGAGGAGTACGTCGCCGAACGGCAGAGCGCATTGCTGCGGACGGCGTACCTGCTCACGGGCAATCACCACGACGCCGAGGATCTCGTCCAGGTCACGCTGATGAAGATCGTCCCGAAGTGGCGCCGGATCCAGGACGACCCCGAGGCCTACGTACGGCGGGTGCTGGTCAACGAGAGTGTCTCGCGCTGGCGCTCCCGGCGTTGGCGCGAGGTGAGCCGTGCCGAGGTGCCCGACTCCGCCCTGCTGCCGGGCGAGGACCACACGGATCTTGCGGCGGCGCTCCGGTCGCTGGCGCCACGGCAGCGCGCGGTGATCGTGCTCCGCTATTTCGAGGACCTCACCGAGCAGCAGACCGCGGAGACACTGGGGATCGCGGTCGGCACGGTGAAGTCACAGGCGCGGGATGCGCTGGCCCGGCTGCGCGTCTGCGTAGCCCAGGGCGTCATCGCGGGCCAGTGAATCCCACGATCACCGGGTGACCCGTAACGGTCGCCGGACGGTCAGCCCGGCCGCCTTCACCACGACCCGATGAGTACCGGGGCGCGTTGCCCTGGGCACCCGGATGCGAAGCGCGAAGGTGCCGTTCGGCCGCGCCACAGTGGTGCCGAGGCGCCGCCTTCCGTCGAGGATGACGACGACACGGGTCCTCGGCACCAGTCCCGCGCCAGTGACACGGATCCAGCGGCCGCGGTGCTGGCGCGCGCGGGAGACCTTCGCGGTGAGCTTCGGGGCCACCGCGAGATACAGCGGAATCACGAGGGGTGCCGTCGAACTGCTCACGGTGCTGATGCTTGCCAGATAGCCGCCCGCGACGGTCGGCGTAACGGAGATCACGCCATCGGGGCTCAGGGCGAGACCCGTAGGCAGGGAACCCGAGGTCAAGGTGAACCTGTAAGGCACATTGCCGCCGGCGACGGCGAGGACGTGCCGGTATGTCCGCAGGAGTGCGGGGGTCAAGGGTGCGCTCGAGGTCAGCGAGGGCGGCGGGTTCTGGACCTCGAGGCTGTATGTCACGTCTCCGGTGAAGCCGTAGTTGTCGGAAGCGGTGACGGTGAAGCTGAAGGTTCCGAGCTTGTCAGGCGTGCCGTACAAGCTGCCGAGTGAGTTGAGCGCGACACCTGTCGGCAGGGAGCCGGCTCGCAGCGAGTAGCTGTACGTGCCGCCCCCTCCTCTGGCGCTCAGGTCATGGCTGAAGTACTGACCGATGATCTTGTCGGGCACGCGCGCCGGGCTGATTGTGATGGTCGGCGTGGTGACGGTGATCGTGTAGTTCGCGTCGACCTGGTTGTTCTGGTCGTCGGTGAGGCGGACCCCGAAGGCATAAGACGCGGGCATCGTCGCCGTCTTGGTCGGCGTCCCGTAGAAGCGCCCGCTGCTGGAGAGGGCCATTCCCGGGGGGATGCTGCCCGACCGGAGAGACAGGTGGTAGGGCGCCACCCCGCCGGACCCGACGAAGGTCTGGCTGTACGGCTGTCCGCCCACGGCGTTCGGCAGGCTCGCCGGGCTGATCGTGATGGTCGGCGCGGCCTGGCCGGGTGGAGCCGAGGCGACAGCGAGTCCGCTGACGGCAAGGACGAGGGACAGGGCGAGTCTTACCGCGAGGCGCATGGCGATACTCCGGGACCGAATTGGTGGGGATCCGATTCGAGTGATTACACCAGAGATTGCGACAGTCCAAAACGCCTCGCACCACTCCGCGGCAAAGGAGGTGCGAGGCGCATTGGACCAGCCCGACAGGCGTCGGGTGGAGCTCAGCCCTGTTCGGCGAGAAGGTTGCGCAGAGCCGCGTCGAAGTCGTCGATCGCCTCGTGACCGGACGGTACGGCGAGGAAGCTCGCGTCGAGGAAGTCCGCGACATCGCGGGTGGACAGCAGGATCAGTGCGACGGCCGAGGCATTGGTCAGCTCGACGGCGGTCATCGCGCGGCCGTCGGTGGCCAGCGTGGGCCAGAGGTGGACATCGCCGGCGCCGGTCGGGCCGAAGAGCGACTCACGCAGCAGGTCGCGGGCGAAGACCCACGGAACCGACCGGGTCTCCGTCGAGACGGTCAGGGTGACCGCGAACGAGTCGCGTACGCCGTACTCGAGGGTGCAGCTGACCACGTGCTCGTGACCGAGCTCGTCGATGATCGTCGCGTCGCATGCGCGGTGGACCTTCGTGGCGGGCTGCAGAGCCATGATTTCGTTCCTCTCGGGCGGCCCGGTGCGGCTGTGCACCGGCGGCTGTCACGATGGAGACGCCGGTGTCGCGGGGTCATGACGCGATTTCGGAAGGAATTTCTCTTCGATTCCACCGTTTCGGTGGCGACGGAAGGCGGAAGCGCATGTTGGTGGCATTCTCGGTGGCTCCGAGCGGCGGATCCGACGGGGGAGACTCGGTGTCCGAAGCGGTCGCGGCCGCGGTCCGCATCGTCCGCGAATCGGGCCTCCCCAACCGGACCGACGCCATGTTCACCACCGTCGAGGGCACCTGGGACGAGTGCTTCGACGTCGTACGACGGGCGACCGAGGCGGTCGGGGAGTTCGGCTCCCGCGTCTCGCTGGTGCTCAAGGCGGACATCCGCCCGGG
>JASLCW010000002.1 GCA_030151765.1 Marmoricola sp. | reverse complement strand
CGGGCCACTCGAAGGTGGTCTGCGCCTGCATCGCGGACTTCGTGACGTCGACCAGGACCGGGCCCGGTCGACCGGTGGAGGCGATGTAGAAGGCCTCCGCGATGGTCCTCGGGATCTCGGCCGGGTCGGTGATCAGGAAGTTGTGCTTGGTGATCGGCATCGTGATGCCGCGGATGTCCGCTTCCTGGAAGGCATCGGTGCCGATCAGCGACTGCCCGACCTGGCCGGTGATGGCCACCATCGGGACGCTGTCCATGTGCGCATCGGCGATCGGAGTGACCAGGTTGGTCGCACCGGGGCCGGAGGTCGCCATGCAGACGCCGACCCGGCGGCCGGCGACGGCGTAGCCCTGGGCGGCGTGACCGGCGCCCTGCTCGTGGCGCACCAGGATGTGCCGGATGGAGGAGTCGTAGAGCGGGTCGTACGCCGGGAGGATGGCGCCGCCCGGGATGCCGAAGATGTGCTCGACCCCCACGCTCTCCAGCGAGTTGATCAGGCTCTGCGCACCGCTGACCGTGGCGGCCGTGGTGCCAGCTTCGCCCTGCTCAGTCATTTGCCTACCTCTTGAAGTGATTCGAACCCTGCCAGCCCCAACAAAAAACCCCTCGGCCGAATCGGCAAGCGAGGGGTTGACGCGAGTGCTTCGGCTCTATGCCGTCAGCCCACGCGCCGCGTGCGTACGAGAATGTCCAAACGCATGGGCACAGCATGCCCCTCGCGACCGCGGCCGCTCAACTCAGTCTGCCATGCGTCCCATTATCTGGAACGGGAGTCCCGCATGGTGGCGTCGTCGAACACCGCACGCCTGCGCGCAAGCCGGGATAGTCCACGACGTTTCAGGGGGAAATCAGCCGCTTTTACCCCGAAAACCTCGTGGACTATCCCCGCCGCCTACATCAGAGGACCCGACGACGGCGTACCAGGAGCGCGCCACCGAGGAGCAGTGATCCGGCCAGCGGCAACAGCCACCATGCCGGTCCGCCGGTGTCCGGCAGCCCGGGACGACCCTGCTTCGAGGGCACCTTCACGATCGCGTGCGCACTCCCGGTCCCGGTCTGGTCGGCGGAGGCGGTCCCACCGCGCACCGTCGCGACATTGCGCACCGCAGTGCCGGCGGCCGCCTTCAGCGTGGTCACCACCCGCACCGTCGAGGTCCTGCCCACCGCCAGCGAGGCTGCACGCGTGCAGGTGACGCTCGCCGCGACCGTGGCACAGGTCCACCCCGAACCGCCGGCACTCACGAAGGTGAGCTGCGCAGGGAGAGGGTCGACGACCACGATCGGGCTGACCGTCGCGCTGGGACCACGGTTGGTCACGGCGATGTCCCAGCCGACGGTCTCACCGTGCTGGTAGGCCACCGACTTGGCGATCCCCAGGCGGACGGTCGGCGCGACCGGAGCAGGGTCCTCGCTGGTGTTGTTCTTCGGGTCGGGATCGGCATCCGGAGCCGAGACCGTCGCCACGTTGGTCACGCTCGGGTACGCCGCCGCACCCACGTCGACGACGAGCGTGATGGTGCTCGTCGCACCCGCGCCCAGGCCCACGCGCGAGCACGAGACCGCGCCCGAGACATCGAGGCACACCCAGCCCGGACCGCTCGCCGACACCAGGGTGAGCCCCGTCGGCAGCTTGTCGGTCACGGTGACAGTGCCGGCCGCCTCGGTCGGGCCGCCGTTGCGCACGGTCAGCGTGTACGTCGCCGTCTTGCCCACCACCAGATCGCCGGTGTGCGTCTTGACGATGCTCAGGTCGGCCAGCGAGGGCACCACGACCGGGTCGTCGTCGGTGTTGTTGTCAGGATCGCTGTCCGGCGTCGCGGTGTCGACCGTGGCGACATTCGTGACAGCCGGGTAAGCGGTTGCCTGCACGTCGGCGATCACATGGATGACGGCAGCGTCGGTGTCGGCCGCGAGCGGGCCGTCGTGGTCGCAGCTCGCCGTGCGCGTCGGAGCGTCGTACGCGCAGGTCCAGCCGGCACCGCCGTCCGCCGACACGAACTCCAGACCGGCCGGCAGCGGATCGGTGACGCTCACCGATCGAGCCGTCGACGGACCAGCGTTGTGGACCGCGAGGGTGAAGTCGACCTGGCTGCCGATCTCGCCGGTGCCGCTGTGGCTCTTGACGATCGACAGGTCGGTCCCGCGCACGATGGTCACGGTGGCGTCGTCGTCGTTGTTGGCCGGCTCCGGGTCGGTCGTCGTGCTCGTGACGTGAGCCGTGTTCGTGGCTCCCGCACTGACGTCCGAGTCGGCGTCGACGTGCACCAGCATCGTCAGCGTGGTCGCGTCCGCACCGGCCAGCAAGGGGCCGGGCTGCGTGCACGTGACCGCCTGGCCACTCGCGGAGCAACTCCAGCCGCGGGTGACGCTGAGATAGCTCAGGCCGGTCGGCAGGGTGTCCGTGATCGTGATCGGACCGTGGGCATCCGACGGCCCGGCGTTGTGCACGTCGAGCGTGTACGTCGTGTCGCTTCCGGCCACGACGGACGTGCCGCCGACGTGAACCTTGTGCAGCACGAGATCGGCCTCCGCCATCACGGCAACGACGGCATGCGCATCGTTGTCAGCGGGGTCGTCGCCGTCGGTCGACGTACTGACCGCGCCCTGGTTGGTGAGCGCCGCGCCGCCGGCGACTCCCTCGGCCACGCGCACCGTCACGGTGATCGAGGCGCTCGTGCCCGCAACGAGCGTGGGCCGAATGCAGGTGAGCACGGCAGGGGCGCAGGTCCAGCCCGAGCCGCTCATCGAGACCAGGGTCATCCCGGCCGGCAGCGTGTCCACGACGGAGACGTTGTCCGCATCGGACGGCCCGTCATTGTGCGCGGTCAGCTTGAAGGTCGTCGTCTCGCCGGCACGCACCGGGTTCGCCCCGGTGACCGTCTTGGTGAGCGACACATTGGCCTTGTCGACCACCGTGGTGCTGTCCGTGGCGCTGTCGTTCGTCGGGTTGTCGTCGTTGGGACCGGCCACCTTCGCGGTGTTGACCAGAGTCGCCGGTCCCGCGTCGGCGGCAACCTGCGCCACCACCGTCACGGTGAAGCCGGCACCCACAGCGAGATCACCTGTGTAGGAATAGGTGCCCTTCGCATCGGTCGCGCACGACCCGCCCGCCACGCTCACGCAGGTCATGCCCGCGGGCATCTCGTCGGTAACCACGATCGGGCCGTCGGCCGTCACGTGCTTGGAGTCGCCGTTGTTGGTGACCGTCAGGGTGTACGTGACATTCGCGCCGCCCGCGACCACCGCACCGGCCGGATGCGTCTTGGCGATCGAGAAGTCGGTGGCAACGCCTCCGGCCGTCAGCGTGTCGGTGTCGGTGTTGTTGCCCGGCACCGGATCCGGCGTGGCCGAGTCGACCGTCGCCGAGTTGACGATGTCGCCGCGATGGTCGACGGCCACCAGCACCCCGATCTTCACGGCCACGTCGTGCGTGTTGTCCCCCGGGCTGGCCGGCAGGGCGCTGTCCAGCGAACAGGTGATCTTCTGCCCGGCGGCCGAGCAGCTCCAGCCGTCGGTGGACGTACTGCTCTGATAGGTGAGATAGCTCGGCAGGGTGTCGGTGATCGTGACGTTCTTGGCGTCGGACGGGCCCTCGTTGTGCACGGTGAGCTTGTACGTCGCCGACTTTCCTGCCACGAAGTCCGCGTCGTTCACACGCGACTTGTCGATGGACAGGTCAGCCGAGGTGCCCGGCGTGGTCGTCACCGTCGAGTCGTCGTTGGTGTGGTCGGGGTCCGTCGTACCGCCTGGGTTGTCGCCCTTGACGTTCGCGGTGTTGACCACGGCCGCCGTACGCCCGGAGTCGACATGCACGACGACGGCGATCTGGTCGGTGGCTCCGACCGGGATGTCGTCGCTGCGGCTGCACGAGATCGTGCCCGCGGCGCCCACTGCGGGCGTCGTACAGGTCCAGTTCGCCCCGGAAGCCGAGACGAAGGTGGTGCCCGCAGGTACGGCGTCCGTCACGACGAGCGGGCCGCGGTGCACCGAGGGGCCGTTGTTGGTCACGTCCAGGGTGTACGTCGCGTCCTGACCGGCCACGAGCAGGCCCGACAGCTTCTTCGTGATCGTCATGTCGGCCTTGAAGTCGAGCGGCACCGTCCTGGTGGAGGTGTCGTTGTCCGGCTCCGGGTCGTAGGTGGTGCCGGCGACCCTCGCGGTATTGCTCAGCACCGTGCCGGTGGACGCGCCGGACGGGATGTGCCCGGTGACGACGATGTCCGGATAGGTCGCTCCACTGGCCAGCGAGTCGCTGCGCGTGCAGGTGATCGTCGTACTCGCGACCGAACAGGACCAGCCAGTGCCACTCGCGCCCAGCGAGGTGAGCATGCCCGGCATCGGATCGGTGACCGTGATCGGGCCTGCCGCCGCGTCAGGACCCTGGTTGGAGACCCTCAGGATCCAGCTGTAGTCGGTACCCGCGGCCGGCGGGATGCCCGAGGAGAGCTTGACGATCTTGAGGTCCGCGGAGTCGATGTGTGCCACTGCGGTCGCGTCGGGACCGTTGTAGGGATGCCCGTCCTTGTCGGCGGTCTTCCCGTTGGCGTCCTGGGCGGTCACCGCGACCGTGTTGGTGTGGTCGACGGTGTGGCCGGTACCGGGGTCGGCGGCGGCCGCCGGTTTGGCGGGCGTCGCCGTGTAGGTGATCACGATCGTGTCACCGGCATTGGGTAGATCACCCAGGTTGGTCCAGGTGAGCTTCTGCCCGCTGATCGCCGGCTCCCCCGCGACCGCCGCGCCGCCGAGGACGGAGATGCGCGCCGAGTCGGCGTCGTAGCTCCAGTTGTGCGGCAGCGTGTCGACGGCACCGACCTTGAAGGCCTTGCTGGCGCCGTCGCTGGTGATGGTGATCTGGAAGCTCTTCGATTGACCGAGATAGGCGAGATCACCGCCCACCGGACTTTTGCTCACCACGACGTGCGGCAGTGAGGAGCTCACGTCGGCGGTCGCCGAGGGGCCCGTGTGCGGTCGGCCGCCGTTGGCCGCGCAGGAGCCGTCGACGAGCGTCGAGTAGTCCACCGAGCAGTACGACGTCACGCTCGCGGTATTGGTGAGCACGGCGTTCGGTGCCGGGTCGGCCAGCCGGGCGCTGTAGGTCAGCGCGGTCGTCGCTCCCTTGGCGATGCTCGGCAGCGTCCAGGTGATCGTGCCGCCGCCGGTGACCGGGTCGGCACCCGTGATGGTGCCGCCGTTGCTGATCGACGCGGGGTCGACGACGACCCCGGTCGGCACGGCATCGCTGACGCCGACCTGGTAGGCCGTCGAGGTCGAGCCGGTGTTCGCGTTGGACACGTTCACCGTGTACGTGAACGTGTCGCCCGGCTTCGGGTGGGCCGCGCTGACGCCCTTCGTGATGGAGACGAGCGGGTCCGTGACGTGCACCGTCGAGGTGACCGGGCCGGCCGTCGTGTCGGGCGTCGTGCCGATGTCGGTCGGGTCGGTCTTGTTCGTCAGGTCCCAGCCGAGCAGCGCGCTGTTGGTGAGCGCGTCGCCGGCCGCGAGACCCGCGAGATCCTTCACCGGAACCGTGTAGGTGAGCGCGATGGTCCGCGCCTTGGTGTCACTGGTCAGATCGCCGAGGAACCAGCCGACGACCTGACCCGAGCCGGTCAGTGCGGTTGCGGCGACCGTGCACACCGAGGCGTCGGCATAGGTGCACGTCGCGTCGGTGAGCTGCACCTTCGATGCGTCGAGACCGCCAGGCAGCGTGTCGATGATCGTGGCGTCGTAGTAGTTCACGTCCGCCGGGATCGTCGCGGTCACGGTGAAGCTGGCGCGCTCGCCGATCGCCCGCAGGGGCGTCGAGTTCGACTTTGCCAGCGTGCTCCCGACCACCGTCACGGAGTCGGTCGCCGGCGCCGAGTAGCGGCGCTCGACGGGCGTGATCGTCTCGGTGCCGTCATCGATGTCGCTGCCGACGACGGTGGCGTTGTTGGTGTAGACCTGCCCGCCGACGGCCGCCGGGTTCACGACCACCGTGTACTTCAGGACTGCGCTGCCGCCACCGGCCAGGTCGCCGACACTCCAGTGGAGTCGCGTCGTACCGATCGGGCAGCCGTTGGCGCCGTTGCCGGCGGACGTGTCCGTGGTGGCGCCCGGCGTGGTGACTGTGACGTTGTTGAGCCCCGCGGGCACGCAGTCGACGACGTACGCGTCATGCAGCGGCGGCCGGTTGTTGGGCGCCGGCGTCGCGGCGGGGTTGGTCGCGGTCAGCGTGTAGGTCAGGACCTGTCCGCCGGACACCTTCCCTGACGGGGTGTGGCTCTTGGCCAGCTTCGGGTTCGGCTCGACGACCGTCGCCGTGGTCGAGGCGTTCTGCGCAGGCAGGGCGCTGCCACCGGTGGCGGCGTCCTTGCGGGTGAAGCTCGCAGTGTTGACGCGGGCCACACCTTGCTTGTTGGTCGCATCGGTGGACACCCGTGCATGCAGTGCGATCGTGAAGACCTGATCGGTGCCCGTCGTGTTGGTGTACGTCGCCGGCAGGGTGATCGTCGCCGAGGAGAAGTCCCACGAGAAGTTGACGCCGCCCGGAAGCGCACCGCCGTCGAGGTCGGCCGTCGCGCTCAGGAGGCTGATGCCGGCCGGCGTCGGGTCCGTGACGACACCCTGGTAGACGGTGGTGTGGGCCGGCACGGTCGCCTTGACGGTGTAGGTGATCCCCTCACCGATGACGGCCTGGAGCGGCCCGTCGTTGTTGGCCTCGGTGATCGCCGTGGTCTGGTCCTTGGTGAGACGCGTGTTGCGGACGGTGACCTTGTCGGTGGCCTCCGCCGCCGGTACGTCGCACGACGGCAGAGGATCGTCACCACACGTCGTCAGCTGGCTGTTGGTGTTGTCGGGGTGGTGGGTCGTCGTCGTACCGATGTTGCTGTCCGTGTCGAAGGAGCGCACACCTGTGGTGTTGACGTAGTCGGTCAGCACGCGCGGGTCGGCAGGGACCGTCATCGTGTAGCTGACCGATGTCTGGGCACCGGCCGCGAGCGGGCCGGCCAGCGTCCAGTCGATGACGCCCGCGCTGCAGGTGCCGCCGTCGGAGATCGCCGAGACCAGCGAGCAGTCGACACCCGTCGGCAGCAGGTCGCGGACCGCGATGTCCTTCATGGGCACGGCATTGCCGTTGGCGGCGGTGCCCTGGTTGCTCACGGTGATCGTGTAGGGCACCTGGTCGCCACCGACGACTCCGCTCGCGAATCCCGTGTGCGACTTGGCGATTCCCACCGGCGGCGTCGCGCCCACGGAGAAGTCGACCTGGTCACGGAGGAAGCCGATCTTGCCGTCGGTGTCGGTCCAAGTGAGCTTGGCGAGATTCGCGGTGATGTCGGGCTTCGGCGCCGCATCGGGCTCGTGCGTGACGATCGCGCTGACCCGCCACTCGAAGACACCGGCCTTGGGCACGAAGTAGTCACCGCCCGGCTGCTGCTGTCCGACCGTCCAGGTGAGCTGGTTGCCGTCCACGGCCGGGTCACCGCCACTCGTGACCACGGTGTTGGCCCCGGTGGTGCCCGCGCTGCCCGCCTCGTAGGTGACGTAGTCGGGCAGGAAGTCGGTGACGACGGCGTTCTTGGTGGAGTTGCCCGACGAGAAGTTCACCCGGATCGTGAAGCAGACCCGGTCACCGACGCGGAAGCGCAACGACGGGTCGTCCTTCGGCGTGGTGTCGTTGTCGGTGTAGGTACCGGTCGCGCACTTGTACGGCGTGGCCTGCTCCATGATCGTCTTCGAGAGCGTCGGCCCACCCGACGTGATCGTCGCCTGTGAGGCATCACGGACGTCGTCGATCGTCACATTGCCGCCGTCGGGGGCGTTGACGTCGCCGAGAGTGGCCGTCGAGCCGACCAGCGAGACGTCATTGGTGTAGCCGTCGCCGCTGACGGTCGGATCGCCTCTGTGGCCGTCGTACGACGTGCGCATCAGCGCCTTGTAGGTGATCGTGGTCCGCTTCTGCGCAGCCTGGTCGAAGCCCGTGAAGACCACCGTCCACGTGTTGTCGGCGTTGTGGCTCACCGACTGGATGTCGGCACCGGTCGCCTCGAAGTTCGCGGCCGAGGTGGCACAGTCGCCGGTGCTCCCCACCCGCAAGGGGCACATGCCGTCGGGGATGACGTCGGTGATCGTGATGCCGGTGGCGTCGGCGTACTCCGAGGTCTCCACCTGCAGCGTGTAGGTCGCCACGCCGCCCTGGTCGAACTCACCGGGGGAGACGCTCTTCTGTACGGCGAGGTCCTCGGCCGTCACCGTGACCGAGCTGATGTCCAGGACGGTCTTGTCGGCGGGATCGCCGGCGATCGCTCCGGTGTAGCTACCGGTCACCTCGGCGAGGTTCTTGAGACCCTTCTCGCCGTTCTGAGTGTCCGGATCGCTCGCCTGCTCGCGGGTGTCGGCACCGGTGTTGTTGTCCAGGTTCGAGGCCTGGTCGAGGCTGCCCTCGGTCGGCTTTCCACCGGGGCCGAAGTCGATGGTGTTCTCCCGTTGCGGGATGCCGGCGCGATAGTTCGTCGTCCAGGTCGCTCCCGCGGCGAGGTCGGGCAGGGTCCAGGTGACCCTCGTGTAGACGCCGGCTACGAGGCCTTGGGGATTGCCGGCAGCGAGCAGGACGGTGTCGACGCCGACCGGGTTCGCGCACGTGCCCGAGGGGGCTGGCGTTCCGGTGAGGGTACGGCCGCCGTACTCGCTGGTGGCCCCGTTGTCGGCACCGCCACAGCCGAGGAACTCCAGTCCGGCAGGGAGGAAGTCGACGACGGTGTTGCCGGTGGTTGCCCTGTAGTCGTTGTTGGTGACCTTCAGCGTGTACGTCGTCGTGTCGTCGTGCACACCCCGCATCAGCTCGTGCTCGGGACTGGCCTCGGACTTGGCGATCGTGATCGCGGTGATCCTCGTGGTGAGGGGATCGGACGTCGCGGAGTCGGTGTAGGAACCGGCCTTCGGGTTGCCCGCGCTGTCGAACTTGGGGACCAGTCGCGGATTGCTCTGCGCGTAGACGTCGCCGACGTTCTGCACGGTGGAGCCGACGGGATGGAATACCGGGTCGACGGCGACCTGGAAGGACAGTGCCTGGTCCGCGCCGGCCGGGAGGTCGGAGACATTGCTCCAGACCAGGACCTGCTGCGTGTTCGGCGCGACTCCGATCGTGGTGATCGTGGGGTCGCCGACACCCTTGGGCTGGCTGGTCGAGCCCGGCTTGTAGCTCGCGCCGACGGGCAGGACGTCACGGAACGAGAGGTTGTACTCGCGCGAGGCGCCGCCGTTGTGGGCCGTCAGCGTGTAGCTGATCGGCGCATCGACGAGCACACTCTGGTCGCCGGACTTGGCCAGGCTCAGCGGCGACGGAGCCGCCTGGACCTGGCTCGCCGGCACCAGCGCCAACGTGGTTGCCGCCAAGGCGGTCGCGGCGAGAATGCTCCACACCGACCGCGTGCGGGCATGACGAATACGGGCACGGTGAACGTGCTTCACGAGACCACTCCCCCGGATGGTTTCCGAAAAGCCGATGCCCGATCACCGGATAATTTCTGACTTGCTCCCGCAATGATTCTCTCAGACCGTTGGGCGTATTCACCCACGGGGTGAGCGATCAGCCGGTGATCTCACCCGAGAATTCACCCATGCGACGGATCGGTCTGCCGTTGACGAAGTTGTCCGACGCAAGCCAGGCAAGGTGCGCTTCCCGCACTCGCGGCCACTCGGCGTCGGTGATCGAGAACCATGCGGTGTCGCGGTTTCTGCCCTTGTACACAAGGGCATTCCGGAAGGTGCCCTCGTAGCGGAAGCCCAGTCGCTCGGCGGCAGCGCGCGACGGCGCATTGAGGTCGTCGCACTTCCACTCGTAACGCCGATAGCCCAGATCGAAGGCATGGGCGGCCATGAGGTGCATCGCCTCCGTCGCCGCCGTCGTACGACGAAGCGCGGCCGCGTACGTGATCCCGCCGATCTCCACACTCCCGGCGGCGGGTGCGATCCGGAGATAGCAGGCGACGCCCTGCGCGCGACCCGAGTCGTCGACGATGGCGTGGGGCGACCAGTCCGGTGCATGCAGGCCCGCGAGGTAGTCCGCCAGTTCGCCCTTGGAGGCGAAGGGGCCACCGCTCATGTAGGTCCAGGTCTCCGGTGGCGAGTCGAGCACGAGCGACCGGTACAGGTCGTCGAGGTGCGCGTCGCTCAGGGGCTCGACACGGCAGGTGCGCCCGAGCAGCGTCGTACCGGAGACCGCCGGAGGCGGGGTCCAGTCGACCGGCGTCCCGATCGGCTGGCCGAAGTCGTTGACGGGCACGTCCCGCTCCTCACTGATAGCTGACGAAGTCCACCCGTGGCCGGATCCGGAGCACCTCGTCGGGGGTCATCATCGGCGAATCGGCACGGTAGAAGAGCTTGAAGCCCTCATTGAACTGGCGCGGGCGTGCGACGGCACGGTACGTCGCCAGCTTGTCGCGCGGGGTGCCGAAGCCGTCCACGTGCTGCACCATCGCGAGATTCGGATGATCCCGGATCTGCTCCGGATCGGTCACCATCGAGGGCCGGAACTGGTGGACGACGAAGAGCTTCTGGGGCAGGTGCCGACGCTCGGTCAGCTCGCTCAGCCAGGCGGACACGCGGTTCACCTCGGCCGCGTCGACGTGGCCGATCACCTCACCCGGCCGTTCCTTTCCGTAGACCCGCCACTCCGGATCGATCGCCAGCCCCACCCACGGATCCTGCAGCGCCCACTCCCACCGCTTGGCGACGGTGAGGAAGTCGGCCCGGCCGGGCTGGAGGTCGAGGACCACCAGCGCGCCGACATGGTGAGCGGCACGGATGTAGCGCTCGACCTCCGCGCGTGGGACGTCGGTGCTGTAGTCGCCATCGGCTCCCGGGCTGCCGTGGGCCACGCTGACGATCACCTCGAAGACCGGCTGCACCTCGCGACCCGACGCCGCGAAGGCATCGGCGGCGCGGCGGAGACGCGGCCAGGTCCGCCACGGCGGACCGTCTCCGAGCACGCCCAGGGCAGCCGTGCCCGGGGTGCCGTAGTAGGCCACCAGCAGGCGCCCGCCGAAGACCGTCGTCCGGCCACCCGGCAGGGACATCGGGCCGGGAGCACTCGTGCCCGTGCCACCGCGGTACGCCGGACCCGCGGAAGCCTCGGAGCGCGCAGTCGGCGGCTCGTCGACGACCAGAGTCAGGACTGACAGCACCACGATCCACACCGCGAAGACCGTGTGGATCGCCGTCCAACCGCCCCGATTCGCATCCACGGCTCGGATCGTGCCACATGTGCCGTGTGACGCCGCGCACCAATCCGGCGGTTCCCGCACGCGATCCGGGAGAATCGACCCATGGCCTCCGCGGAACTCCATGTCGTGCCCGAGCCCGGCCCGGGTCTGACCTACTTCGACGTCATCAGCGCCGACGGCACCCGCCTGCACGCATGGACGAACGGCGTCGAGGGACCCGACGTGCCGACCGTGCTCCTGTGCAACGGCCTCGGCACCAACCCGTTCTGCTGGCCCGCCCTGCTCGACCCCGAGTGCGGCGTACGGGTCGTCTCGTGGAACCACCGGGGCGTGGGCGGCTCCGACCGCCCCGCCGATCCTGACCACTGCGGCATCGACTCCTTCGTCGAGGACGCGATCGCGGTGCTGGACCACCTCCAGATCGACTCCTGCCCCGTCATGGGATGGTCGATGGGCGTCAACACGATGTTCGAGCTGGCCTTCCTCCACCCCGAGCGGGTCACCGGGCTGTTCGCGGTCGGCGGCGTGCCCGGGGCGACCTTCTCGTCGATGCTCGCTCCCCTGCACCTTCCCCGATTCGCCCGCGCGCCGATCACCGTCAACGCGGCCCGGCTGATGGAAGTCACCGGCCGCGGTCTCAGCAGGATCACCCAGAACCTGCCGGTCGGCCCGGTGACCATCGGGCTGCTCTCGCACTCGGGCTTCATGCTCCCGGTCGCCGACCGGGACGACACGATGCTGGCGATCAGGGAATTCCTGACGACGCCGATCGACTGGTACATGCATCTCGCCGTCGCGACCTCGAAGCACCTGCGGGTCTCCTTGAGCGCGATCACCGTGCCGACCGCCTTCGTCGCCGGCCGGTACGACGTCCTCGCCGCGTCGTCCGACATGCGCACGGCCGCGGAGCGGATCCCCGACGCCACCTATGTCGAGCTCAAGACCTCGCACTTCATGAGCCTCGAGAAGCCCGAGGTCGTGCACGAACTGCTGCTGGACTTCCTCGAGCGGGTGCCGGCGTAGGTTGCTGGATCTGGTTGGTCGTCGCCGCACCGGGCTGCTTTCAGTTGGGCGCCGTTGACGGGTTGCCCTTGGCTTCCGGTCACCGGACAGGCCGCAGCGACGGGGCGAGGCCGGCACTGGGTCGGCGCCGTTTCCCGGCTCACGGTTGGCGCGGAATTCCGGGGTTGGTCGCACCTGTCACACACTGCACCCTGGTTCGGTCGTGCACACGATTCACCCACCGATCACACCGAGTTCGATGTGATCGGTGGGCACATGGTGTGATCGGCCGACCTGTAGATCTCCCACCAGAACCACGAACCACCCCAGCCTCAGACGTAGCCGACGATCATGCATTTTCGACCAAGAACATGCGGAATAACGGTTGATCCGGGGACAAAGCGCATGATCTTCGGCGGAGGCGCCGCCCGTGAGCCGGGAGGCTGTCGCAACCAGTGCTGGCCCGCCCCCGTCGCTGCCGCTTTTCGCGGTACCCACCCATGAACCCGACTCGCCAGCGGCACGCAACCAGAAGCGGCCGCATGCGCCCCGACGAAGAACACCGAGCCAGCAGGCTCAGCCCGCCAGATGCCCCTGGTCCACGGCCTGGATGCTGCCGTGCACCGATGAGGCGGCATCGGAGGCAAGGAAGCAGATCACGGCCGCGACGCTGTCCGCGCTCATGAAGCCGCGGGCGGCGGCGACCCGCATGATCAGCTCGAAGTCGGCGCCCTCCGGGACGTCGATGTCGTGCACCTGGGGCGTGTCCATGCCTCCCGGGCAGACGCAGTTGACCCGCAGCGGCGTCCGCAGGTACTCCACGGCGAGGGCCTTCGTCAGCCCGACGACACCGTGTTTGGCGGCCGTGTACGCCGCCGAATAGGCCTCACCCATCAGCCCGGCGACCGAGGCGACGTTGACGATGTTGCCAGCGGCCTCCAGCAGGTGCGGAATGGCCGCGCGGCTCACGAAGAAGGCACCACTCAGGTTGAGCGCGATGTCGTGCAGCCACTGCTCGTCGCTCACCTCGGTGGTGATCCGGAAGTCGTGGCGGCCGGCATTGTTCACGACGACGTCGAGCCGCCCATAGGCGCCGACGGCCGCCGCGACCGCGCCCCGGCAATCGTCGGGCCGGGTCACGTCGAGCACCCCGAAACGCACCTCGCCGGGAAGATCCGCGCACGTGGAGGCCAGCTCCGCGAGCGCATCCTGGTTGCGGGAGGCGGCGTACACGCGACCGCCACCCGCGGCGAAACGTCGCACGGTGGCCGCGCCCAGCCCCGAGGAGGCGCCGGTCACCAGGATCGCCTTGCCGGCGAAGGTCGTCGGGTCGATCGGTGCTGTCGTCACGCGCAGAGCATGGCAGAACGAAGCGCCGCTCAGGCAGGTGTCCGCACCACCAGTGTCCGTCGCGCCGCCCGACGCAGCGTGGTGAGAACGGCGGGACCCAGTACGACGAGCCCGAGCGTCGTCGCGATCGCGCGGCCCGTGTCGACGCTCGTCGTGGACGTGACGAAGGTGTAGACGCCGAAGCGGCGCAGGTTCTCCCAGACCGGATCGCCCGGCACGAAGGCCAGGCCGCCGTGATGGCCGGGCACCTCGATGCCCAGCAGGAAGGGCCAGCCCATCATGTTGGTGATCAGGCCGTAGGCATAGGAGGCGAGGATGCCGTAACCGATCAGCATCGCGATCTCGGCCCTCCCACGCGGCCGCTTCGGCAGCAGTCCGGCGCCCATCCCGACCCACGCCGAGGCCATCATCTGGAAGGGCAGCCACGGTCCCACTCCCCCGGTCAGCAGCGCCGAGGCGAGCAAGGACGTACAGCCGAGGACGAAGCCGAAGCCGGCACCGAAGACGCGGCCACCCAGGATCATCAGGAAGAAGACCAACTCGATGCCCGCCGTACCGGCGGAGAGGCCGCGCATCACCGCATTGATCGCCGTCAGTACGCCGAGCAGCGCGAGGACCTTCGCGTCCATGCCGTCCTCGGTGAACTCCACGAGTACGACGAGGATCACGATCGGGAGCAGCGCCAGGAAGATCAGCGGCGGAGCCACGGTGTCGTCGGCGCGCACCTTGACCAGCAGGGGCCAGCAGTACATGACCAGACCGGCGAGTGAGGCCAGCAGCAGCGTCACCGCCGAGCGCGGTCGCAGCGCGATCGCGACCCCGTGACCGCTCATCGTTCGACCGCCCGCGCCACCTCGGCCACGGTGAGCCAGGGCTCCCCGAGCACCTTGTGCACCTGGGGGGCGAAGGCGGGCGTCTGCGCGATCACCTCTCTAGTGGGGCCGGAGGCGACCACCTCACCCTGAGCCAGGACGACGACCCGGTCGGCGACCTCGGCGACGAATTCGACATCGTGACTGGCCACGAGGACTGCGCAACCGCGCGCCGCCTGTTCCGCGAGGATGCCGGCGAGAGCGGCCTTTCCGGGATAGTCGAGCCCTCTGGTCGGCTCGTCCAGGGCAATCACGGCCGGGTCGGTCGCCAGCACGACCGCGAGCACCAGGGCGAGTCGCTGCCCCTCGGAGAGGTCGCGCGGGTGCTGGTCGTCGGGTATCTCGGGGGCCAGCGAATCGAGCAGCTTTCGGGTCCCGCCCGGGGTGACACCGGCCTGGGCGTCGGCGGCGGCGCACTCCGCGGCGACGGACTCCAGATAGAGCAGGTCGGCCGCCGTCTGGGGCACCAGCGCGACGAGTCCGCGTCGTACGGCGGCATCCGCCTCGGCGGTGTCCCGGCCATCGACCACCACGCGGCCGCCGGCGCGGGAGCCACTCCCCTGAACGGCCCACAACAACGAGGACTTGCCCGAGCCGTTGCGACCCATCAGGGCCGTGATGCTGCCCGCATGCACGGTGAGATCGACTCCGGCCAGAGCCACCGCGGCGCCGTACCGGACGAGGAGCTTCTGCACCGCGAGCCGGACCGGCGCCGCCTCGGCGGGATCCGGTACGACGGGCGCCGGCAGGCTCAGACCACGGGCGGAACGGCGTGCGTCGCGCGTCGTCAGCGGCAGCGGATCCCAGTCGAGCAGGCGACCCAGCTCCACGATCGGCGGCGCCACCGGCGCACCACGGAGAAGGTCGGCGGGTTGCCCATCGGCGACCGTGCCGTCGCCGTTGACGATCACCATGCGATCGGCGAAAGGGACCACTCTCTCGAGGCGGTGCTCGGCGATGACGACGCTCACGCCGAGGTCGTGCACCAGCCGGGTGATCGTGGCGAGCACGTCCTCGGCTGCCGTCGGGTCGAGCGCCGAGGTCGGCTCGTCGAGCACGAGCAGGCGCGGGTGCATCGTGAGTACGGCGCCGATCGCGACGCGCTGCTGCTGCCCACCGGAGAGCGTGCGCAGCGCGCGATGGCGCAGGTCGGCGATGCCGAGCAGGTCGAGGGTCTCCTCCACCCGGCGCCGCATCGTCGCCGGGTCGAGACCGAGCTGCTCCATGCCGTAGGCGAGCTCCTCCTCGACCGTGTCGGTGACGAAGCCCGCGAGCGGGTCCTGACCGACGTACCCGACCGTCTCGACGCGCTCGCGCGGCGGCAGATCGATCACGCTGGTCCCGTCGACCAGCACGTCGCCGGACAGCCGACCCCCGGTGAACGAGGGCACCAGGCCGTTGAAGACGCCGAGCAGCGTGGACTTGCCGGAGCCGGTTCGGCCGGCGACCAGCACCAGCTCACCCTCGTCGATGTGCAGGTCGACGCCGTCGAGGACGACCGACCCGTCGGCGTACTCGAAATGCACCTCGCGCAGCTCGATCATCCCGCTACCTCCAGCTCCCGCGCGGGTGGCGCGATCACTGCGGGCAGGAGACCGATCAGGACGATCAGGAAGGCCGGGCCGGGCACCTGCGGCAGCGCGTAGGTCCCGGGATCGCGGACCAGAGCATCGGTGACCAGGAGGATCACACCCAGCCCGACGGCGACGCCGGTGAGCGCGACTCCGATGTCCTCGACCTGCCAGCGATCGGCGCGATAGCGGGTACGACGCACGCGACGTCCTGCCGACCAGAGACCACCGACCGCGAGGGCGAGCCCGAGGACCAGCATCGGCGCGCTCATCCACCGCGGCGCGGTCTTGTCGAGCAGCCCGTAGCTGCCGGCGCCGATCCCGACGAGCGCGGCCAGGAGCAGCCCGCCGGTGATCCTGCGCTGCTCCGGCGAGGCGGATCCGCTGCGCCCGTAGCCGCGCGCATCCATGCCTGCGGCGAGGGCGAGCGAACGCTCGAGCGCGTCCTCGAGGACAGGCACCACGATCCGGCGCATCCGGCCGACGCGACGGTCGGTGCTCCCGCGCAGCTCGCGGGCACGTCGTACCCTCTGGACGCTCTCGGCCAGCTGGGGCAGCACCGACACGGAGATAACCAGGGCCGTGCCGATCTCGTAGAGCGCGGGCGGTAGCGACTTGAGCAGGCGCTTCGGGTTGGCGAGGGCATTGGCGGCACCGACGCAGATGACGATGGTGGCCAGCCGGAGCCCGTCGTACAGGCCGGCGAGGACGGAGGAGGCCGTCACGGGGCCGAGCAGATGGATCCCGAGAACCCAATCGGGCAAGGGGATCCGTGGCAGGTCGAGCAGAACAGTCTCTCCGGGGCCGACATAGCCGCCCCCCACGAGGACCCGGAAGAGCACCCGGACGACGACGATGACCACACCGAGGATCAGGTAGAGGCGGAAGGACTGCGACCACGGCTGGTCGGAGCGCCGCATCGCCACGACGAAGCCCGCGACGGCGATCTCGAGCAGGAGCAGGAAGGGATTGGTCAAGACCGACGCGGCCGCAGCCAGCCCCAGGGCCCAGATCCACCAGGCCCCGGGATGCAGCTCGCGCACGATCCGGCTCATCGGGTCAGCGTGCTCCCCGGGTACGGCGCCACGCAGCGAAGCCACCACCGGCACCGAGCACGACGACCACACCGACCGGGAGCCACCACGGCAGCCCGCCGCCGTGCTCACTCTTGTCCTCCTTGGTCGCGACGCTCGGTGCCGCGACGGCCTCCGGGGACGCCGAGGAACTGCCCGCCGCGGTCGTCGGTGAGGGCGCCGCGGAGGGTTGGGCACTTGCCGAGGGCGACGCGCTCGCAGACGGCGTCGCGGAGGCGGAAGGGGTCGGGGACCCCGAGGGGGTTGCGGTCACGACCGCGGCCGCCTTCGTCGGCTTCGGCTTCTGCTTCGGCGAGGACTGCTTGGTCGGCCTCGGCTTCGTGCTGGGCACCGGAGTGAGCTTCGCCGCCGGACCGGTGCCCGGCGTACGACGCGCGTTGCTGGCCTGCCAGGCGAAGGACACGGTCTCGCCGTCGTTCACCGACTGCGATCCCGCGCCGAGGCTCGCGTAGGTCCAGGTACCACCCGGCTTGGCGACGAAGAGGCCCCAATAGGAATCGGTCCCGGTGCACTGACCGTCGCTCGGCTTCCCGTCGATGGTGCACACGAAGTCGCCACTCATCCGGGGAGTGCCGCGCATCGTGAAGCCGGCCGAGTCGATTGCGGCGGCGGCCGTCGAGCCGTGCCCGCAGGCCTTCACCACACCACCGCCGAGGGCGCCGTAGTCGATGACCACGTTGACCCCGGAGCCGGCGCAGTAGCCCCCTGCCGCGGTAGCGGGGGCTGGCGCGAAGCCGGCCACCGCCACCAGCAGCAGGAATGCGAGCGGCAGACGCCTCACTTGACGACCTTGACCGTCTTCGCGCCGCTTCGGATCGACGGGAACTGGCCGGTCACCTTGATCTTCGCCTTACCGGGCTTCTTGCCCACGGCGAGCTTGAAGGCGACCTTGCCACCAGCCGGAGCGACACCGCGCTTGACGACCTTGCCGCGCAGGCTCACGACGTACTTCTCGCCTGCGGAGAGGCCGGACACGGTCACGCTCGCCTTCTTGCCCCGCTTGACCTTGGCGGGCGCCTTGACCTTGAAGGCCTTCTTGCCGAGCACCTTCGTGACGACGGAGCTCTGCACCCCGACGCCGGAGGCGGTGGCGGTACGGTTCGCCGTACCGGAGGGGAGCGTCAGGGCGAGGTTGATCTTGCCGGTGGAGCCGGCGATCGCGGTGGCCCTGGCCGATCCGACGGCCAGGCACACCGGTGACCCGGGTGCGACACCGCTGACGGCGTAGGTCGCCTTGCTCCCGGCGCGAACGAAACCCTTGGGACCGGCGACGCCGAGAGTCCCCGTGGCTGCCGGTGCCCACTGGAGCACCGGAGCTGCCTGGGCGGCAGCGACCCGCCACTGGCCGAGTGTTGCGGTCGTGAGGCCGTTCTTCTCGCCGGCACTCAGCGCCGCATCGTCGTAGGCGATGGCGCCGGTCTGGTTCGAGAGCTTGCTCGCGCAGGCTGCCAGCGGCTGCACCTGGTGCGCGCGGACCCAGGTCGCCGCCTTCGCTGCCGCGGCGGTGTCGCCGAGCGTGCCCAGCGCCCACCCGGCAAGGCCCGTGCTGTTCGTGTTGGGGGCCGAGGTCGAAGGGCCACCGCCGAAGGAGCCATCGGCGTGCTGCTGAGCAGCAAGCCAGGTCTTCGCCTTCGCGAGGGCAGTCGCGACATCGGTGTTGCCCGCGGCGAGCGGCTGGAGCTGCCGGATCACCATCGCGGTGACATCCGTGTCGGGCGCGCTGGCTCCCGAGGCGACGCCGCCCTGGCAGGTCTGGTCGGCTGCCGTCACGTCCGGGGTGAAGCTGAGCCGGAAATAGCCGGCATCGCACTGCTGGTCGAGCAGGAAGGTCAACGCCGCACCGGCCTGGGAGGAAGCAGCCTCCTGGAGTCCGTGCGCGGCGAGCGCCTGGCCGATGGTGTTCGCGTAGTCACCATAGGAGCTGTCGTCGGCGATTCGTCCCGCCGAGACGCCGGTCGCCGTCATGAGGCTCTCGAGGCGCGCGACCAGGTCGACACCGCCGTAGTTGCCGACATCCTGGCCCTCCGCCTCGGCGAAGACCAGCGCATTCGCCGTCGCGTTGGCGTACTGGCCATGGACCGCACAAGGGTCACTGACGGGGTAGCACTCATCGGCATCGATGTAGCCGCTCGCACCGCTCAGATGGGCGGCCACGGCGCCGACGATGTCGGTCACGGTCGCACTGTGGCCACCGGCTGCTTCGAGCGCGTAGGCGGTGTAGATCGTCGTACCGACATCGTCGAAGTCGTACTGGCCGTCATGGATCACGCCATTGGTCAGCTGGGCGCTCAACCACGTGGCCGCGTTCCCGAGCGGAGTCGGCGGGGCCGCCTGGGCAGGCGAACTGATCGTGGTGAGCGATGCCGCGACGGCGATCGCGGCGACGGCGGCGCCGATACGGCGTCGTGTGCTGGGCATGGTGTTCCTTCCCGCTGCACAACGGAAAGGCCGGAAATCCTGACGCCCTCCGCTGGTTTCCTCGACAGCGATTCATGAGGACACTCGAGGCGGGTTTTCCGGCTCGTCGCTGAGTCATCAGCGACCTACGGTTGCGGGTCAGCGCCGGCTTCGGACCGGCTTCCCCCGTGGCTCGGGTGCAGTTGATTGGTCCGCTCAGGCTACCCGATTCCGACTTGTCCACAGATTGCCGGTCGGCACTGGTACGACCTCCCGATCGGGCCTAACGTTCTGGGCATCGCACGCAGACACGATCTCGGAGGACACAGAAGGATGAAGGACATCGCAAACCTGCCCCGGACGGTGGGTCAGCTCGAGAATGACGTGGCCTCGATCTACGACATACTCACCGGCGTCCAGGGCACCCTCGCGGACCACACCCGGCGTCTCGACGGGATCGACCAAACCCTCACCGACCACACCCGGCGCTTCGACCAGATCGATGGCGTCCTCGCCGAGATCCTCCGCCGCCTGCCCGAGGCCTCCTGACCCGGAGCCGCAGGTCAGTCGAGGCCGTTCGCGCGGCGGATCGCCGCGACGATACCGGCCATCGCTTCGGTGAGGCTGAAGTCCTTGGGGGTGAAGACGGCGGCGACACCCTGAGCCATCAAGGCCTTGCCGTCGGAGTCGGGGATGATCCCGCCGACGATCACCGGGATGTCGCTGATGCCGGCTTCCTTCATCTTCGCCAGTACGTCGGGCACCAGCTCCATGTGCGAACCGGACAGGATCGACAGGCCGATGCAGTGCACGTCCTCGGCGACGGCAGCAGCCACGATCTGGTCCGGGGTCAGCCGGATGCCCTGGTAGATCACCTCGAAGCCGGCGTCACGGGCACGTACGGCGACCTGCTCGGCGCCGTTCGAGTGTCCGTCCAGGCCGGGCTTGCCGACCAGGAGACGCAGCCGCGAGCCGAGCTCGTCACCGGTCTGCTTGACCTGCTCGCGCACCGCGGACAGCTCGGCACCCGCCTCTGCGACACCGACCGCGCCGGAGACACCGGTCGGGGCCCGGAACTCGCCGAAGACCTCACGCAGCGTGCCCGCCCACTCACCGGTGGTGGCACCGGCGCGGGCGGCAGCGAGCGTCGCCTGCATGAGATTGGTGCCGGTCTTGGCGTTCTCGGCCAGACGTGCCAGCGCCGCGTCGACCTCACCCTGATCGCGCTCGGCCTTCCACGCCTCGAGGCTCGCCAGCGCCTGCCGCTCCGCCTCGGGGTCGGCGGTCTGGATGGCGCCGTCGAGGTCCGCGGTCAGCGGCGACTCGGCGGTGGTCTCGAACTTGTTGAGGCCGACCACGATCTCCTCGCCGCTCTCGATGCGGGCCCGGCGGGCAGCGTGCGAGGAGACCAGCTCCTGCTTCATGTAGCCGGACTCGACGGCCGCGACCGCGCCGCCCATCGCCTGTACCCGGTCCATCTCCGCCTTGGCGTCGGCGACCAGCTGGGCCACCTTCGCCTCGATCACGTGGGAGCCGTCGAAGATGTCGCCGTACTCGAGCAGGTCCGACTCGTAGGCGAGCACCTGCTGCAGCCGCAGCGACCATTGCTGGTCCCACGGACGCGGCAGGCCGAGCGCTTCGTTCCAGGCCGGAAGCTGTACGGCGCGGGCGCGGGCGTTCTTGCTCAGCGTGACGCCGAGCATCTCCAGCACGATCCGCTGCACGTTGTTCTCGGGCTGCGCCTCGGTGAGGCCGAGGCTGTTGACCTGGACGCCGTAGCGGAAGCGGCGCATCTTCGCGT
>JASLCW010000466.1 GCA_030151765.1 Marmoricola sp. | reverse complement strand
GCCGCCGGTCGTGGAGGAGCGGGTGTGACCGACCGAGAGGTGGCCCTTGAGGGACTCCAGCGTCGGGTCGTCGAAGACCTGCGAGACCAGCCCCATGTCCTTGTAGACGAGGATCTGCCGACCATTGCTGACCGCGATGCCGGCGGACTCCTGCCCGCGGTGCTGCAGGGCATAGATGCCGTAGTAGGTCAGCTTGGCGACGTCCTCCCCCGGCGCCCAGACGCCGAAGACACCGCAGGCGTCCTGGGGTCCGGTGTCCTGCGGATCGAGATCCGCCGTGAGTCGGCCGTCGCCGCGGCGACGGGCTTGCGGGTTCGAGGCACGACCGGCGAGGCGGTCGGGATTGCTGGCCACGGGGACCAGTGTACGGACTTGGGAGGGCACCTCGCCCGCCACGGTCCGTCGGGAGACTCTCCTCAGGAGCATGTCGGCAGATACCGCTCCCAGAGCGGCAGGTCCGCCCTCAGGGACTCGACTGCCAGTCCGTTGTCGCTGACCTTGGCGTAGGAGTAGGGGTGGCCGGCCGTTCGGGAACTCCAGACGACCTTGCCCTTCGGGCTCCGGACGACGAGATTGCCACCGACATTCATCCTCATCACCCGAGCCGGCCCGTGCGTCCCGCCGTCAGAGGGGGCGAAGACCGGAGATCTTCCAGTGACCGTCCACTCGCACCGCGTCGACCGTCAGCTGGGCCGCGGAGACCGTCGACTGCTTGTCGCCGGCCCGCTGACTGGCCTGGTCGAGGAAGACCAACAGCGTGGCGTGATCGCCCTCGAGCCTGGCCACACCGGCCGCCTCCACCCGCGCCGAGAGAACCAGCCTCTGTCCCGGCGCCTTCCTGGCCAGCTCCGCGAAGAGGGTCCGCTGCTGTCGACGTGCCGGACCGGTCAACACCTGCCGAGCGGCCGCCTCGTTCGTCGTCGGATCGTCGTAGGCATAGCTGAGGACGGCGACGAGACCGCGCGAGACATCGGTCACGACCGCCGTCGTAGCGGACTTGTCGACAATCGCGTGATTGCGGGCGGAAGAGGTGTCGTCGACCTGACCCGCGCGGACGGCGCCGAGCACGCCCACCGCCAGCAGCGCGGCAGCGAGGACGAGGAGCGGGACTCGGAGCCGCTGACGCATCGATCGGCTCATTGCATGCTCACCGCCACCTGGTCGAGACTCTCCAGCTTCCAGGTGCCGCCGGTGTGGACCAGGTCGGCGGTGAACCGATTGCGTTTGATCGTCGGACCGGAAGCGAGGTCGTTGCCGTCGCGCACGGTCACCTCCACGGAGGCGATGACCGTGGCGGTGCCGTCGCCGAGATCGACCACGGCCGCCTTGATCACCTTGCCGGTCGAGACCTTGTGCTGTTGGGCCAGCAAGGTGCGGTCATCGGCACCGACCTGGGCCAGCTGGTCGTGCAGCGTTCCGGTGGTGACGGCCCGCCAGCGCGCCAGGCCCTGATCGATCCGGCGATAGTCCAAGGAGTTCATGGTCTCGATGTCCTGGGTCGCCGCGATCAGGACCGTGTCGCGTACGGCGGCCTGCCGCGCCCGTTCATCGTGAGCGGCGCGCCACCAGGTGCCGAGTCCGTAGATCGCGACGATCAGACCGAGCAGCGCCGCGACGATCGGCAACAACCCGTGGGCACGACGGACCGCGTCCCCGCCCACAGGTTGGTCCAACCGCTGTTCGTTGTCCCCGTCATCGGTGTCGAACGACTCGTCGAGCACCCCGAAGCCCCGTCCCCGGCTCATCGACGACCGCCCAGGACGGCGCTCGGACCGCGCGGGTCGGTGCCCGAGCGTGGACTCCCGGTGCATCCCGCCTTCAGGTTGAAGGACCTGCCGGGCGTGGTGTCGAGGCCCGGCCGCACCGTCGTGCCGCCGTAGCCGCTGGTGCACGGCCACGGGTCCCAGAAGGTCGGCAGCAGGCCCATGTTGGCGCCCTGCGAACCGGTGACCGCGTAGCCGATGCTGATCGCCTGGGGCATCGAGATCATCGCGTCCTCGACACCCGCGGCATTGAGACCGAAGACCTGGGCGGTGCTGACCAGGTTGCTCATCAGCATGCCGAGGGGCTGTCCGACACTCGCGAACAGCGTCTGGATCTGCCGGGCCGCTTCCGGGGTCGCCGCGATGAGCTTGCGGAGGTCGCCATCGGAAGAGCGCAAGGTCGTCGCGAAGAGATGGAGGTCCTTGCTCCAGGAGACGATGCTCCGCGCCGATGCCTGCTGGGTCCGGAGCACCGTCTGCGCGCTGTCGATCAGGCCGGCCGTGGCGAGGAAGTTGTGGTCGGCGATCGCCGCGTAACTGCGTGAGGTGGAGATGAGCCGGGAGAGGTCGGCACCGACTCCCTGCGTCGCCTGGTAGCCCTCGTCGATCACGGTGTTGAGAGCACCCTGAGGCACCGAGCCGATGAAGGCGCTCGACGAGCGGATCACCTCGGCGATCGACGGCGCCAGCGACGAGGCATCGCCGTCGATCCGGTCACCACTTCGAAGGCGAGCGCCGGCATCGGAGTCGGCACGGAGGTCGACGTACTGCTCGCCGATCGCCGATCGGTCGGCGACATAGGCGTGTGCGGCGGCGGGGATCGGCGGCGCACTCCCCTCGATGTGCACCGTCAACAGCGCCCCCGAGTCGGTGGCACGCAGGTCGGTGATCCGGCCGATCGGAACACCGCGATAGGTGACCTCGCCGTTCTTGAAGGTGCCGTCGGCGTCGGGCAGGGCGATCGAGACGTCGTAGCCGGAGCCGGTGAGGTTGATGCCGACGTACTTGGCACCGAGGTAGGTCGTCACCGCGAGGGCGATCACCACGAAGGCGAGCACCTGGATCTTGATCCGTCGGGACAGCATCACTCACCTCCGGGTGTCGACGACGATGACGCGCTCGCATCGGAGGAGATGTGAGGGCTCCCGCCGTCCGAAGGCGGGCCTCCCTGCGTTGCCGCCGGCGAGTTCGGGGAACCCGTGGCGCCGCCGGTGGAGGGCGTGGCGGCACCGGCAGATGTCGACGGCCGGGGGAGCGCCAGCGTCGGCGAGGGGGTGCCTGGTCTTGCCGAACTCGTCGGCGGCAACAGCAAGGGCGACGGCGTACCGGAACCGGACGTCGTCGAGGTGGCGACGCTGGCGCTGAGCTGCGGCCAGGCGCAACCCATCGCCGCACAACCAGTGGGCAGCGTGCGGAAGTTGGTGAGCACGAAGACGTTGAGGTAGTCGCCCTTGATGGTGTCGAGCACCGAGTCCGGGAAGGGATAGGTCAGGAGGATCTGCAACGCGTTGGGCAGATCGGAGCCCGACTTCGCCAGCTGCGTCAGGATCGGATCCAGGGCCTTCAGGTCCGTGACCATGTCGCGCTGGGAGGCATGGAGCGTGCGGACGGAGACGTGCGAGAGCCGGTTGAGGGCCTTCAGCATGGCCACCAGTTGGGGGCGCTGATCGGACAATGCCTTGAGGCCCGGACTGAGGCCGTCGAGCGCCGTGGCGATCTGGTCACGCTGGCCGTTGAGCGTCTTCGAAAGCCCCGCGAGGCCGTCCAGTGCCGAGGTGATCGCCCCTCGGCGCGCGCTGAGGGTCGAGACGAAGCCGTCGATCTGTTCCAGGGACTCCCGGATCTGGCCGCTACGACCGGTGGAGATCTGCTGGAGCTCTCGGCTGATCTGCTGGAACTGGCCGATGTCACCGCCGTTGAGCACCATCGACAGTGCACCGAGAACCTGCTCGACCTCGGCCGCCTGTGAGGTCTGCGCCGGTCCGAGGTTGGCTCCCGAGGTCAGCATCGTTCCGCCGGTGGCGGAGGCGGGACGCTGGAGCGCGACGTACTTCTCGCCCAGCAAGGAGGTGTTCTCGAGTCGGGCGGTCGTACCGACGGGCAGGTGGACGTCACCGTTGACCACGAAGCTGACGTGCGCCGACTTCTCGTCGGCGCCGAGCGTGATCGAGGTGACCCGGCCGACCGCCACATCGTCGACCTTGACGCTCGACTGCGGCACCAGGTCGAGCGCATCGGAGAAGTCGGCCGACAAGGTCAGCGGGTGGGAACCCACGTCGGCGCCGCCCGGTAGCGGCATGTTGTAGACGCCCTTGCTGAAGATCCCGCAGCCCGACAGCGCCAGGGTCATCGCGAGGCATCCGGCCGCGGCGGCCGTACGACGTGCGGGCGCCCTCATCGCCGACCTCCCGTCGGGTCGCCGACACCCGGCAGCAGTGTCGGCGGCGCGGACCCGGAGGTCCGAGCGCTGAGCCCGTTGCCCGACCACAGCGTGAGCTCGTTGAGATTGCCGCGCCCGTCGACGGTGTTGGTGCGCGCGTCGTAGGCATTGAGGAAGTTCTGCAGTGCCAGCGGAATCACCTTGACTGCCTGGCTCAGCGAGTCCTTCTCGCGCGTCAGCACCCGCGTCGGACCGAGCAACTTGCGCACGCTCGAGTCGAGATGACCGCGGTTGTCCTTGATGAAGCCCTGAACGACCGCGAGCGCCTTGCCGAGTTCGGTGACGGCCGCCGACATGTCCTGCCGGTCGGCGGCCAGATAGGCGCTGACGTCGGCGAAGCGCTTGTTGACCGCGCCCACCTGGGTGTCATTCGCCTCGAGCATGTGGTTGAAGGAGGCCAGGTTGGTGACGGTGGCGAAGAAGTCGTCGCCGGTCCCGGACAGGGTCGCCGTCGCCTTGCCGAACTCGTGGAACATCTGGTTGAGATCGCGGCCGTTGCCGCCCAGGTTGGCCGCCGCGACCTCGAGCATCCGGGAGAGGGCCCCGTGACGATTGGCCCCTTGCGGGCCGAGCGCCTGACTGACCGAGGTGATGCCCTTGTAGAGCTGGTCGATCTCGACCGGCACGGCCGTACGTTCGACCGGGATCACCGCGCCGTTCGCGATCGCCGCGGTCTTCGCGGTGTAGGGAACCGTCAACTGGACATAGCGATCGCTGACCAGCGTCGGCGCCACGATCACCGCGGCCGTGGAGCCGGCGACCTTCTGGCCCGGGTTGAGCCGCATCTCCACGCGGACATCGCCGCCTTCGGGGACGACCTTCGTCACCTGACCGACCGGGACACCGAGGACCTGCACACTCGATCCGGGATAGAGCCCGACCGTCGAGGTGAACCTGGCCTCGATGCGGATGCCGCCGCTCGGCTTCATCAGCCACCAGCCGAAGCCGGCCAGCACCGTAAGGGCAACCACGATCACAGCGACGCGCTTCATCGTCCGCCTCCGCTCTTCGGGTGGCAGTTGCGCACCACGTCGTTCTTCAGGACCGGAGCATCGCCGGCGTCGAAGAGGCCGCACAGATAGGCATCGACCCAACGACCGTTGCCGAGTGCCGAGTCGAGGACCTTGTAGTAGGGGCCGAGCCGTTTGAGCGCAGCATCGAGATTGCCCTGGTTGCGCTGCAGGATCGCCGAGACCCGATCGAGCCGGGTCAGCGCCGGCTTCAGGGTCGCGTTGTTGTCCGCCACCAGGCCCCGCAGCTGCCGGCCCAGCCGGGCCGTGCCCGTGAACATCTTGTGGATGGACTCGCGGCGCTGCTGGAGCTCACCCAGGAGCGCGTCGCCGTCCCGGATCAGGTTGCCGAACTCCGCATTGCGCCCGGCAAGGGTGCCGGTGACCCTCTTGGTCGCCTTGAACAGCGTCGCCAACTGCTGGTCACGCGAGGAGATGGTCTTCGACAACGCGCTCAGACCACTGATCGTCTTGCGGACCGAGGCGGGCGTGTGCGCGAAGGTGGTGGCGAGGACCTCGAAGCTCTTCTCCAGCTGACCGGTGTCGATCGTGTTGAAGGTCGTGGACAGGTTGGACAGCGCCGCGTTGACGTCGTACGGCGTGGTCGTGCGGGACTCGGGGATGGTGCCGTGCAGCGTGCCGCCACCGAGTGGGTCGATCGCGAGATATTTCTGCCCGAGGAGGGTCTTCACCTTCACCGCGGCCGTCGTCTCGTCGCCGAGGTGGACTCCCTTCATCCGGAAGTCGATGACGACGGTGTCTCCGTCCAGATGCACCGAGCTGACCTTGCCGACCTTGACCCCGGCCACCCGCACCTCGTTGCCGGAACGGAGGCCGCCCGAGTCTCCGAAGCGTGCCGAATAGGTCTGCCCCAGGCCGATCACCGGGAGCGATTCGGAGAAATAGGTGAGCGCGAAGACGCCCACCAGGACGAGCGACCCGACGACCGCGAGCACGCGCAGGTTGCGCTCGGCGAAGGACAAGGCGTTGCGGGACATCAGCGGCACCTCTGTGCGATGGGACGGGCGCCGAGGTCGCCCATGTAGCCCTCGGGCAGGGGGATCCGGCCCTGGATCGAGCATTCGTAGAAGTTCACCCAGGACCCGTAGCTGCCGAGCCGGCCGATCCGGTCGAGCTTCACCGGGAGCGTCGCGAAGAAGTGGTCGAGCAGGCCTTCGTGATCGGCCAAGTTGGTGGAGAGCCGGCCGAGCGCATGGATGGATCCCTTCAAGGGCCTGCGGCCCTGTTCCAGCAGGCCCGCGACACTGGTGGTCAGCTCACCCAGGCCATCGATCGTGCTGCCGATGGTCACCCGGTCACCGGCAAGGCCGGAGACCAGCTGCTGGAGCGTCGTGATCGTCAGGTCGAGCTCGCCGGATCGGTCGTTGACCGTCTTCAGCACCGAGCTCAGATTGGTGATCAGGTCCCCGATCACCTGGTCCCGGTCGGCCAGTGTCGAGGTGAGCTTGGCGGTGCTGCCGAGCAGTCCGTCGACGGTCGCACCCTCGCCCTGGAAGACCGCGATGATCTGGGCGCTGAGCTTGTTGACATCGTCGGGATCGAGCATCCGGAAGAGCGGCTGGAAGCCGTTGAAGAGCTGGGTGAGGTCGAGCGCGGGAGTCGTCCGATCGGTCGGATAGGTGTAGCCGGCGCGCAGCACGGAGCCGGTCGGGTCTCCCGAGGTCAACGAGACATAGCGCTGGCCGACGAGATTGCGGAAGCGCAGGGTCGCCGTACTTCCCTGGCGCAGGCTGACGCCGTCGGCGATGCTGAAGCTGACCTTCGCCAACCGGTGGTCGGTGACGCCGACACTGTCGACCGTGCCGACCTTGACGCCGGCGATGCGCACATCGTCGCCCTTGTTGAGGCTCGTCGCGTCGGTGAAGACCGCACTGTATTCGCGGCCTCCGCCGGCGCCGTTGCGGATGGTCGCGGCCAAGGCCAGCGTGGCGAGGATGGTGACCACGGCGAAGACGATGCTCTTGACCAGGCTGGGCAGATGACTCCTCGTCGTACTCACCGGATCACCACCCCGTTGCCGCGCAACAGTGGGCCGACCAAGAGGCTCGCCCACCTCGGATAGCGACTCGGCGTCAGGTCGGCGCCGGGCGCGAGCAGCTCGGCGATCAACTCGTTCTCGGCAGGCGAATTCTGATCGCCCAGTCCGGCGCCGGCACCGAGGACCTGCCGCTGCAGCTGCACATTGGGCGGCGGTGCGATGGCGACCGGATCACCCGACTCGGCTGTCCGCGTCGGCCGGGTGCCCGACTGGCCGGTCACGTAGGGACAGCGGGGCGCCCTGCCGTGTTTCCACACGGGTGCATCGCGGCCGGGGAGGTATTTGCCACGCGAGGCGACGACGCTGAGCTTCACGTGCATGCCGGGCTCGTCGGTGCCCTTGCCCAGGAGCTTGTCCATGCGGGGCACGAACTTCCGCGCCGCCGCGAAGACACAGGGGAACTCGGAGGCGTACGGCGCGACGGCGGTGAGGGCTCTGCGGCTGCGGTCGGAGAGGATCTCGATGGTGTTCTCGTTCGCGGCGACCCAGCTCTGCGTCGTGTCGGCGCTGGTGATCACGGTCGCGTAGAGGCGACGCAGTTGGTCGTTGTCGGCGACCATCGTGCGGCTCGTCGTGACCATGCTGTCCAGCGCCGCCACCAGGTCGGGCGCCGCGGACTGATAGGTACGCGCGACATCGGCCAGGCGGGCGAAGTCCTCTGCCATCGCCGGCACGTGCGGGTTGAGCTTGTGCAGGTACGACGCCCAGTCGCTGAGCGCCAGCCCGATGTCATTGCCCCGGCCCTGCAGTGCGGTGGCCATCGACCCCATCATCGAGGCGAGCTTGTCCGGCTGGATGGAGCGCAACAGCGGCAGCATCTCGTCGAAGACCCGCTGCAGCTCGACCGCCGGCGCCGAGGTGTCCTCGTGCACGATCGCACCGGCCCGGAGGCGTGCCGTCGTCGGTGCGGGCGCGACCAGGGAGACATAGCGCTCGCCGAACATCGTCTTCGGCAGCAGCCGCGCGACGACATCGGCCGGGATCTGCTTCATCACCGCCGGGTCGATGCCGAGGGTCAGGCGTGCGCCGCCGGGGACCGGGTCGATCCGGCGCACGGTGCCGACCGGGACTCCGTTGAGCTTCACATCGGAGCCCTTCTGCAGCGCATTGCCGGTGTAGCCGGCCTCGACCGTCACGGTGTCGCTGGGCACGAAGACCTTGTTGTAGGAGGCGACCGCGACCAGCGCCAGGCCGGCGATCGCGGCCAGACAACCGAGCCCGAGGACGAGATCGATCCGGCGGGTCGCCCGCGACGCGCTCATCCGGCGATCCTCACCGTGGTGGTGGCTCCCCACAGCGCCATCGACAGGGCGAGGTCGAGAAGCGCGACATTGACCATGCTGCGGCGTACGGCGGTGCCGACCGCAATGCCCACACCGGCAGGCCCGCCCTTCGCGACGAAGCCCAGGCGGCAGTGGATCAGGATGATCATCACCGCGAAGACGAGGATCTTGGCGAAGGACAAGAGGATGTCGACCGGTGGTAGGAAGAGCTTGAAGTAGTGGTCGTAGGTGCCGGCCGACTGGCCGTAGAGATGCACGGTGACCAGCCGCGAGCCGGCGTACGAGGTGAGCAGTCCGATCACGTAGAGCGGGATGATCGCGACGAAGCCGGCCACGACGCGGGTGGCCACCAGGTAGGTGACGCTGGAGACGCCCATGACGTCGACGGCGTCGATCTCCTCGTTGATGCGCATGGCACCGAGCTGGGCGGTGAAGCCGGAGCCGACGGTGGCCGAGAGCGCCAGCGCGGCCACCAGGGGCGCGATCTCGCGGGTGTTGAAGTAGGCGGAGATGAAGCCGTTCAGCGTCGAGGTGCCGATCTGGTTGAGGGCCGCGTAGCCCTGCATGCCGACCACGGTGCCGACGAAGAGGGTCATGCCGACCATCACGCCGATCGTGCCGCCGATCACCGCGAGGGCGCCATTGCCGAAGCTGACCTCGGAGAGCAGCGCGAGCACGTCGGTGCGGAAGTTGCGGACCGCGGAGGGGATCTGGCGAAGCACGGCCAGGTGGAAGCGCAGGCCCTCGCCGAGCGCGGCGATCTTGTCCATCGGCCGACTCGCCTGGGTACGCGCCCAGCCGCGGATGGGTTGGGTGGTCGTCATCTCACGCCCCCTTGCCGGGCACCAGCTGGAGGTACAGCGTGGTGACGATCGAGTTGACGAAGAAGAGCAGCAGGAAGGTCACCACCACGGACTGGTTCACCGACTCGCCGACACCCTTGGGGCCGGGCTTGGTGTTGAGCCCGCGGAAGCAGGCGACGATCGCGGCGATGAAGCCGAAGAGCACCGCCTTGAGCTCCCCGACCCACAGGTCCTGGATCTGCGCGAGCGCGGTGAAGCTGGACAGATAGGCACCGGGCGTTCCGCCCTGGACGATGACGTTGAAGAAGTAGCCGCCGAGGACACCGACGACCGAAACCAGCCCGTTGAGCAGGACCGCAGCAGTGACACAGGCGACGACCCGGGGCACGACGAGGAGTTGGGTCGGGGAGAGTCCGAGCACTCGCATCGCGGAGATCTCGTCGCGGATGGTGCGGGCGCCGAGATCGGCGCAGATGGCTGCGCCGCCGGCGCCTGCGATGACGAGACTGGTGACGATGGGGGCGGCCTGCTGCACGACGGCGAGAACGCTCGCGGCACCGGTGTAGGACTGCGCCCCGACCTGGATCGTCAGCGTGCCCAGCTGCAACGCGATGACCGCGCCGAAGGGGATCGCCACCAGCATGGCCGGAATCCAGGAGACGCTCACCACGAACCAGAACTGCTCGAGAGCCTCGCCCGCCTCGAAGGGCCGTTTCGGAATCGTGCGCAGGGCATCCAGAGCCAGCGCGTACAGGGCACCGGTGGAGTCGAGTGCCCTGTTGATCAGGGCGGGTCGTCGTACCGGCGTGACTCGGTGGCTGTCGTCGTCATCGGCGACGTAGAGCTGGGCGGCGCCGGAGGCGACCCGATCCTGGTGGCGCTCGGCACCGGCGCGCGGTCGGCCGGAGCGCGGCAGCAGCTGTCGGGGCAGCACCTCGATGGACCGGGCGGCGGACAACACGGCGGTGCCGGCGCCCGGGTACGACGGATCGCCACCGAGCCCGGCGTACGGGTCATTGCGACCGTGGTCGGCCTCCTCGCTCATGCCGATCGGTCCGTCGGGATCGCCGCTCATGAACTGCGAGACGACCGGGTGATCGGTGAGCAGGAAGTCCTCGCGCGGGCCGAACATGACCAGCTCGCGCAGGTAGAGCATGCCGAGGTTGTCCGGCAGGGTGCGAGCCAGCTCGATGTTGTGGGTGACCACCAACATGGTCGCGTCGGTGGCCGCATTGACGTCCGCGAGCAGTTGCGCGAGGTTCGACGTACGGACCGGGTCGAGTCCGGAGTCGGGCTCGTCGATGAGGATGATCTCCGGGTCGGTGACCAGGGAGCGGGCCAGGCCGGCGCGCTTGCGCATGCCGCCGGAGATCTCACCCGGGAGTTTGTGCTCCTGCCCGAGCAGGCCGACCATGTCGAGCTTCTCCATCGAGATCTCGCGGATGCGGCCCTCTTTCAGTCTGGTGTGCTTGCGCAGCGGGAAGGCGACGTTGTCGTAGACGCTCATCGAGCCGAAGAGGGCACCGTCCTGGAAGAGGACGCCGAACTTCTTGCGCAGCTGGAGCTTGCGGGACTCGCGCGCCGAGACCATGTCGACACCGTCGATGAGGATCTCCCCCTCCTCGGGCTCGACGAGGCCCATGATCGCCTTGAGGAAGACCGACTTGCCGGTGCCCGAGGGACCGAGGAGGGCGGTGATCTCGCCGGGAGGGAGCGTGAGCGTCACGTCGTGCCAGATGTTCTGGCTGCCATAGGTCTTCGACAGTGCCGCGACCTCGACTGTTCCGCCCATCGGTTCCCCTCCACGGTTGCCCGGTGCTGTTGCCCTGCTCGGTGACGGCCGCCCGTGAGCCGGTCGACCACGGCGAACGTAGACAGCGACGAAGGGGGGCGTCACTCCTCGGACACCCGGCGAGCGGAGGCAGCGGGTGGCGTCGGGGACGACTTGTTATCCGGGTGATAACTTCCATGGCGGGAGGACGGCGTACGCGGAGACAATGGGACACACCACGTCCCCTAGGCCCCAGTGGATGCCCCCACAGTGTCCGCGCCCCGCGCTAGGGTCAGAAACGCCCGTCCAGGAGCGCACCGACGAATGAGGTGGATCCGTTGACCGAGACCAGTCCCACGCCCCCTCACGACGAGCGCTGCCCTGTCTGGTGCGTGGTCGAGCACCGACCCGACGACCATCCCGACGACCGGCGCCACGAGAGCGCCTCGGTGTACATCGCCGCCACTGTGCCGGAGTCCGATGCCGCCACCAGCAGCGAGCTGATGATCGTGACCTCGCGGCGCTTCGGCGAACTCAACGACTGGACCTTCATCGGTGAGCCCGATGTCCGCCAGCAGAGCCTGCAGCTGAGCCGAGAGAGCGCGCTTCGCCTCGCCCTGGCGCTGCTCGACCACGTGCGCCGGCTCGACACCGAGCCGCCTCTTCGCGCGCCCGGGAGTGCTACCGATCAGTCTGTCGACCGATAAGTCTCCCATCGACAAGCTTGAGGGGTGACTGGCGAACTCCAACGACAACTGGGCCGACGACTGCGGGAGATCCGACTGCAGCGAGAACTCAGCCAGGAAAGGCTCGCCGAGCATCTCGACTATCACCGCACCTACATCGGCGGCATCGAGCGCGGCGAACGCAACCTGAGTCTGCAGTCCGTCGAGGAACTCGCCGATCGCCTGGGCGTGAAGCCGCTCGACCTGCTCTCCTGACGATGCGCGTCGCTCAGGCGAGCCATCGGGGCAGCTGAATCCTCAGCGCCAGTTGAAGTTCGAAGCAACGATCACGGTCATCGAGTGCGTCGCCGAGGATGGACCGCAGCTGCCGCAGTCGATACCGCGCGGTCTGCGGATGGATCTCCAGCTCGCGCGCCACCGCATTGGCGCTGCGCTTGCCCTCCAGCCATGCCAGCAGCGTGACCGCGAGGGTACGCCGCCGGTAGGGCGACTCGGCCTCGAGGTCCGCCAGGACTCGCGCAACCACCCGGCCGCGCAGCGCCGGCTCGGCGTACAGCCACAGGCTGAGTTCATGGTCCGCGCACGCCAGGACCGGCTGGTCCGCGATCACGCCCGAGTCGGCGAGCTCATGCAGGCGTCGCAACAGCCGCACCGACTCGGCCATTTCGGCACGATCCCCCACCACAGCAGGGAGTCCGAGACAGATCCGCGGCGCCTCGAGAACCACCGAATCGGCGTCCCCGATCCAGTAGACACACCGTTCGTCCCGCACCTCGGTCAGGTCGGCTGGCGCGTCGTCGTCGACGAGGGCGCTCACCAGCACCGAGCCCGGCGGGACCGAATCGCCCATGAGGCTGGCGATCTCGAACTCGTGCACCCTGCCTCCCCCGCCCGGGCCGTCATCGACATCGCTCGCGATCCCTCACCGAATACTACTGATAAGTATATAGACTTATAGATAGCCATCCAGTCAGGCTTGAAGCATGGAAGGCGAGCTGCAGCAGAGACTCGGGCGGCGGATGCGGGAGCACCGGGCGCGGATCGGGTGCAACCAGACGGACTTCGCCACCCTCCTCGGCGTCGAGGATCAGGCCTATGTCAGCAGCATCGAGTGCGGCTACCGCAATGTCACGCTGCGCACCCTCGAGGCCTATGCCGGTCGGCTCGGCGTCGACCCGCTCGACCTCCTTGCCGCCGATCAGTGACCCGGACGCGATTCGGCGCCCGACGACCCAGGGAGAGCCGGCGGGCGCCAAATCGATGGATCAGCTCAGCCGGATCACTTCACCCGGAAGTGCTTCGTTCCCGTGCTGGCCGTGACTTTCGCATTGCCCTGATAGGAGGCGGTCAGCACATAGCGGGCCTTCTTGAGCTTCTTCAGCTTGATCGTCGCCTTGCCCGCGGAGGACACGGTGACGGTCTTCTTGAACACCGTCTTGGACCCGCGCTTGACCACCACACGCACCTTGCCGGCGAGACTCGCTGCCGGCGACGCGCTGACCTTGACGGCGACGATCACCTGCTTGCCGTGCTTCTTGACGGACACCTTGGCGACCTTGGTCTTCGATGCCGCCTTGACCGGCGGCTTCGGCGGTGTCGTCGTTCCCGTCACGGTCGCACTTGGCGTCGAGTCCGCCGTGGTCGACTCGTCACCCTTGGTCGCCGTGGAACGGAAGGTGATCTTCTTCCCCACCTGGGCGGCACCCAGCGTCAGCGTCGTACCGGTGGCATTGGGGATCGGGGCGCCATTGGCCAGCCACTGATAGGTCACGGAGTCGGGTGCACCCGTGAAGGTGCCCGGCGTACCGGTCAGAACACTGCCCTGCTTGGCCGTTCCGGTGATGGTCGGGCTGTCGACTGCTCGTACGGCGGTGACCAGCGCGAGGATGCCGTGGCCGTTGAGCGACACCGCCGCGATGTGCTTGCCGGCAAGGGATGTCGGGGCAGCCTGCAGGGCATGAAGTTCGTCCGTGTCCTGTCCCCACACATGCACCTCGCCACTCGCGTCGGCCGCAACACTGAGATCGGTGGTCGGACTCGCATCAATGGCGACCACATTCTCAAGGCCGGGAGGCACCGTGTTGTAGTCGCCAGGTGCGGTCGAGTTCGCTCCCCACGCAATGACGCTGTGATCGGCGAGCAGGGCGATCCCCCCGTTCGCACGCACCGCGACTGCAAGGACATTCCCCGGGATGCTCAATGCAGCCGGAAGGTCGAGCGAGCCGTTGGCATTCTGTCCGAAGCCGACGACCGTGCCGTCCTGCTTCAAAGCGAGGCCGTACCACATCGCAAGCGAGACAGACTTGACTCCGGTCAGCGCATCGGCACCCGTGAGGTAGCCGTAGTTGAGCGGGTCGGATCCCCAGGCGGCGACCGTACCGTCCGACTTCACAGCGACCGCCCAGTTCGCATTGGGGGCGAGGTCGGCGGATACGACATCGCCGAGATCGGCCGGCACCTGGTCGGCGCCCGGGAAATGCCCGCCCCAGACATTGGTCAGGTCGCCCCACACGATCACTTTGCCCTGGTCGGTCACCGCAAGAGCCTGACCGCTGGCATCACCGGCGATCTGCACGATCTTGTGCTCGCTCAGCGAAGCCGGGAAGTCCTGGACACCCGGGAGGCCGGTCAACGGCGTGCCGATCAGTTGCACGGTTCCTGATGCCGTCAGGCCGAGCCCGTTCCCGCCGCCCGGCACCACCTCGGTGAAGGCGGTCCCCTGCTGGCCGGCAGACAGATCTGCCGCCGGAACCGAAACACTGCCGACATCGATCGGATAGCCCCACCCGACGATCGTCCCTGCCTGATCGAGTGCCGCGGGTGGCGCCGTCTGCGCCGACGCCCCGGGCACCCCGGACATCGCGCCAGCCAACATGACGGCGATAGCTACCGCGCCGATCGACGAGCTACGCGTCGTACGGCTCATCTTCCATTTCACCTGCAGCCTCCACATCCCGGGCTCGGGTGAGCCCGCTCGTTCCTGTGGCCACATGGAACGGATCCGCCGCCATCGATGTCCATCATCAGTAGCGTTCCCTCGATGGAGGGATCCGTGACGACTCCTAAGTTGTCATCGCACTCACAAGATCACGTGCGCTCGGATGCCGTCAGTCGCGCGCAGGAAAGGGGATCCGCCAGGGTGTCATGGTCGCGTTGCAGTTCTGACCCGGATCCCCCTGGAAGGGACCGCGGGGAGCCACCAGACCCAGGGGCGGGACCACGGTCCAGCAACTCCTCACCGACGTCGTCGGCGTGGAGATCGACACCGGGTTGCCCTTCCCCGAGATGCTCGCGGTCAGTAGCCGGGACAGATCCTCGCCGGTGGTCGTGCGGCAGCCGGCGAAAGCCGGGATGTCAATGGTCCCGTCGATCCTGCCGCCGCCATCGGTGAAGAGACCCCGCTCGGCGAGGCCGTCGGCATAGGCCTTCCATTCACTGGGCGAGTTCCCAGACGGCTGAGGTGGGGCCCAACCACCTGGCGAGTGCATTCGGATCGAGGTCGGGTCGGTCTCACAGGTCGATCGCAAAGACAGAGGCACCCCGTCGACCACGAGGCGCCGTACGTGAAGCGCGACCCGTCCACTCAGATCGGTGGGCGCATAGTGAAGCCGGTGATCCTGGTAGCTGGTATAGGTGAATTTGGTCGCGAACGGGATCGGCAAACCTGCCCGGTCGCGCGCCTGCGAGACCTGGACCGTCGCCTCCACCGGAATCGCACCGAAGGCGACCGTCCGGACGGTGAAGGGCAGTGATTCGCCATAACCGTGCGCGGCGTCTCGCGGGGACGACCAGAAGACCGCCGCCCAGATCGTGCTGTCTGAGAGGCGGCTCTCCGGGTCGTCGGCCGGGTAGTACCTCGTCGTCACCGTTCCGATCACGGCGAGCGAGGCCTGCAGCGGGATACGGGCCCACTGTTCGGCACGGACGACCTCGTTGATGCCTGTCGCCTGAGTACCCAGCCAGCCACCCGCACCTTCCGTCACCGTGTCCGAGGGCAGCCCCGGCCAGGGCGGAGCCGGTGCCGCGCCTGCCGGTGCCACGGCCCAGAGCGACAACAGGCTGATCAGCAAGATCGAACGTGACAGCGAAGAGAACCGAGGCATACCCCGGACGCTTGCAGACAACGCCGACCTCAACAACGCAATCGCGGCCCCGGGCCTCTAGAGGTCGACCGTGAGCACCGCTGGATTGTCACGCGCATGACAATCCAACGACCAATCGGGTCGCAAGGCTGGCGACTTGCGGTGGTGCCGTGGGCTCATCGGAAGAACATCCCTCGGGCCGATCCTCGACGTCGACCCACCACCCGCAAGGAGAAATCATGAAGTTCAAGAAGAGCGCGATCGCGCTGACCGCGGCCGGGCTGGTCTCGATGGTCGGCCCGGCCTGGGCCGGCACCTCGGGACCGCCGTACGACGTCTACGTCAACGGCAGCTCGGCGACCGCCACCTACCCGGTACGGGCGACCAGTACCAACACCCACTTCCAGGTCCTGGCCTTCGGCGTCTTCCCAGTGGACATGTACTGCACCAATGTCGAGTTCACTGGAGATGCGACCGACGGGGTCCATGCCGGCACCGGGGTCTCCGGCACCGGGGTGGCCACCCTCAACCACTCGACGTGGTCCGGCTGCACCTACGGCAGCAGTCCGGTGACGGTGACACCGAACCACACCGTGCCGTGGTCCCTCAACGCCACTGGCGGAGCCACCAGCGCGACCACCGACAACGTGGCCGGGAATGTCAGCGGCGTGAAGGTCGCAGTCAGCGTCTCCAGCCCCAGCTGCAACTTCTCCGTCACGGGTAAGGCCAACGGAACCTTCGACGAGGCCAACCAGCAGGTGCACATCAGTGAGACCAGCGGCAATCTCACGCTGACCGTTCCTGCCGGCGGCTGCTCGCTCTTCGCCACCGGTGACCCCGCCAAGTTCTGGGGCGACTTCGACGTCAAGACCTATGCCAACCAGACCGACTTCAACAACAACGTGCCCATGACGGGTACGCCCATCAACCTCGTCTGAGGCCCTTCCCGCCAGCGTGTGCCCCGGGGACTCCACACCCGGGGCACACGTGTCTCCAGGAGAAGACATGAAGCGACGTACGTGCGTAGCCGCCGCCTTGGCTGGAATCGCCCTGTGCACCTCGGGAGGCGCCGCCTGGGCTGGCGCGCCTTACACGGTGTCGGTGGCCGGCAGCGAGTCTGGCGACTATCCGATCCGAGCGTCCAGCACTGATGTGCATTTCAGGGTGCTCGCCTTCGGCTTCATCCCGGTCGACTGGTATTGCTCAAAGGTCGAGTTCACGGGGAAGGTTCACGCAGGAGCGAACACTACTGGCGGTGACCTGGCGACACTCGAGTCATCAACCTGGCAAGGCTGCGACTACGCCTCCAGCCCCTGGGCCATCACGGCCGATCATGCTGTCCCCTGGTCCCTCAATCTCACCGGCACAGCAACCGCGGGCACCACCGACGTCATCCCCGGGAACGTCAGCGGCGTGAACCTCGACGTGGCGATAGCGAGCCCCTCATGCAACTTCACACTCACGGGTCGCTTTGACACAGCCCTCGATGAGGCCACCCAGCTGATCGTCGTTTCCGACAACGACGGACTGTTGAATCTGACCGTACCGGCGGGCGGCTGCACGCTCTTCGCGACAGGAGACCCCGTTGACCCGGACGGCACCTTCGCGGTCAAGACGTACGCCGACCAGACCGACCTCGACAACGACCTTCCGATCAGCGGTACGCCGATCGACATCGGCTGATCGGGCCCGAGTTTTGTCACACAGGTGATGAATTCATACCCAACGAGCCATGCCGGGGACCGCCAGCACTGGACCTCGCCGTCCTCTGGTC
>JASLCW010000440.1 GCA_030151765.1 Marmoricola sp. | reverse complement strand
CATGCCGGGACTGTCCGGCATCGAGGCGACCCGCCGGCTGGTCGATGCCGATCCCGAGCTCGGCGTCCTCGTTCTCACCATGAGCGAGGACGACGCCTCGGTCTTCGCGGCGCTGCGCGCGGGCGCCCGGGGCTATGTGCTCAAGGGCGCCACCGGCGACGAACTCGTGGCCGCAGTCACCCGAGTCGCCCAGGGGGAGGCGGTGTACGGCGCCGCCGTGGCCGGCCGGATCCGCAAATTCCTCACCGCCGGGATCGAGACCATGCCGGCGATGCCGGATCCCTTCCCCGAGCTGACGGCTCGGGAACGCGAGATCCTCGACCTGCTTGCCGACGGGCACGCAAATGCCGAGATCGCCAAGATGCTCTTCCTCAGTCCCAAGACCGTGAAGAACAACCTGAGCTCGGTCTACGCGAAGCTCCAGGTGGCCGATCGCGCGCAGGCGGTTGTCCGGGCCCGGCAGGCGGGACTGGGCACGCCCTGACCTTGGAGCGCCGGGCATGTCACGCTGCCGTGCGGGTACCGGCAAGTCATGTGGCGAGATCTTGGCGTCGGCCTGCTTCGGCACGGCTACGGAGCGATCCCCCGGGAGCGCGCGGAGGGTGAGCACGTCGTACCCGTGCGGTTGATGGGTCGGCAGGCGCTGCTCGTCACCGGCGCCGACGCGGTACGGCGCTTCTACGACCCCGAGGTGATCAGTAGACAGGGTGCGATCCCGTGGTTCGTCCGCGGAATGCTCTTCGGAGGTGGCGCGGTGCACGGACTCGACGGCGACGAACATCGACAGCGGAAACAGCTCTTCACCGATCTCCTCGATGACGAGGCGGCGGCCGATCTCAGCGAGCGTGTCGCGGCTCGACTCGAGGAGAGACTGCGACAGGAGCGATGTCGCACCCCGCGGGTCTTCGACCTCCTCGTGGAGACCTACGGCGCCGCGGTTCTCGACTGGGCCGGCATCCCCGGTGCGGACGCAGCCGCGACCAGCCATCGCCTCGCCCGGATCCTCGACGGCTTCGGCTCGCCCGGTCCTGCGCATCTGGGCGGCTGGGCGGCTCGCGTGCGCCTCAACCGCTGGGCGCGCGGGCTGATCCGCGACGCGCGTCGCCTGTCGGTCGCGCGCAAGCCGCGTGCTCTGGACCTGATCGCACAGTGGCGCACGGTGGACGGGGGCCTCCTCCCCGCCGGGGTCGCCGCCGTCGAACTGCTCAACGTCCTTCGTCCCGTGGTCGCGGCCGCCTATCTCGGCACCTATGCGGTCGACCGCCTGCGCGACAACCCACGATGGCGCTCCGAGGTGGGCGAACAGGACGATGCCCGGACAGCCTTCGTCCACGAGGTACGTCGGTGCTACCGGTTCGTTCCGGCACTCGTCGGCCGAGCCCGCACCGATCTCGAATGGGATGGTCGGCACTTGGCGAAGGGCGGACGCGTGATCCTGGACGTCCCGGGCACCGACCACGATAGCGAGACCTGGCCACACCCGGCCACCTTCGACCCGGAGCGCTTCCTGGGGCGTGGCATCGATCCTTACGAGATGGTGCCGCAGGGCGGTGGTGCCCTGAGCGGACATCGCTGCCCGGGCGAGGCCGTGACGATCGAGATCCTGGGTGCGACCGTCCATGCCTTCGCATCGGTGCCGTGGCGGGTCGTCGGCGATCGCGCCGACCGATCGAGAATCCCGGCACGAGAACGCTTGACCATCCTGGTCGGCTGGTTCGACGAGGGAGAAGACGCCCCGCCAATCCCGCGTCAGCGGGTGGCTTCCCGGGTCTCGGCCCGAATGGACGCCTTGGTCGACGAGATGGGCGAGGAGACCTTCCCGACAAGCGATCCGCCCTCGACCTGGGCGGGACCGGGCGATGCGGGATCCGGATCCTGAGCTCTCGCCCGACCGAGGAGGAAACATGTCCGAACGACCGGCCCTCGCCGACCTGCCCGAGGGGGATCTGATCCGCCTGTTACTCGAACAGCACATCCGGATCCGTGATCTCGCCCTCGCTGTACGAGTAGCCAATTCCAGTGAGCTGCGCACCATCGCCTTCAAGCAACTGCGGATCCTTCTCGCTGTGCACGAGAGCGCCGAGGAGATGGTCCTGCGCCCGGTCTCCCGTCGGTGCGACGAGATGATCGCCGCGCGTCGCAGCCGCGAAGAGCGTGGCGCCAACGAGGTACTGGCCCGCCTCGAGCACCGGCTCGTCGACGGGCCCGAGTTCGAGGCCGAATTCGCCGCCTTCGAAAGTTCGCTCCTTGCCCACGCAGAGGCAGAGGAGCGTGAGGAATTCCCCGCCGTACTGCGGGCGACCGATCCGCGGCAGCGGCAGCGTCTCGGCGTTCTACTGACCCGCGTCGAGAAGATGGCGCCGACGCACGCCCACCCGACCCTGGCTGGGTCCACCGCGGCGCAGTGGGCTGTCGGTCCCTTCGCCGCGATGGTCGACCGGAGCCGCGACGCCTTCGCCCGGCTGATGACGCAGTGAGGTCGTCGTGAGGGTCGTCAGGTCCGATGGGCGGCCCGGATACCCGAGCGGACGAGTGCGCTCGCCAGGACGGGGATCTCGCCGGGTGGCACCATCTCGGCGAGCTTGTCCGGGTCCTGGGGCAATCCGAGCCGGCCGGCCTCGGTGAGCGCGCGCTCGTCGAAATAGGGCTGCAGCTCCGGCCAGATCCCCTGGACCTCGCGCATGAAGATGCCGGCACCGACCCGACCGATCCGCGGCGCCCCGGTCAGCCGCCGGGTCAGTTCGTCGAGATCGCCGTCAGCGGGGCGCAACTCGCGCAGGTCGCCGTGGTGTTCTTCCAACACCCACACCGCATTCTCCTCGAGCTTCGTCGCGGTGCTCTCGTCGTACCGGCGATAGCCGCCGCGGCCGAGCGCGTCCACACGCTGTTGCCAGGTGGACTCGCGCATGTGCTCGGGGGTGCGCCAGCCGGCCCGGAAGAGCTCGCGGGCCGATGCCATCGCGATGTCGGCGCCGATGCGAGCCGAACTCAGCAGCGTCATCACCAGCAGTTGGTAGAGCGGCGCGGGCTTGTTGCGCAGGGTGATGCCGGCCTCGTCGGCGTAGGTCCGGCCATGCGCGTCGAGGAGCGCTCGGACCATGCCTGGGTTGCTGCGGTTGCTCACGACGTCTAGGGGAGGAGTTCGCGGGCCTTCGTCCTGAGGCCCTGCTTGATCACCGACCAGCGATCCTCGTCGCCCTTGACGAGTGCCTCCGCCGTGGAGATCGCCTGATCGAAGGTGGTATGCGGTGGGATCGGAGGCACGTTGGGGTCGACGTGGAAGTCGAGCACCGTCGGCCGGTCCGAAGCGAGGGCGCGCTCCCAGGCGGAGCCCACCTCGTCGGGATCGTCGACCACCAGTGAGTAGAGGCCCAGGCCGGCGGCGAAGGCGGCGTAGTCGACGCTCGGGAGCGTCTGCGACTCCGCGAACTTGGGTGCCGCGCCCATCGCACGCATCTCCCAGGTCACCTGGTTGAGATCGTCGTTGTGGAGTACGGCGACGACGAGTCGCGGGTCGGCCCACTCCTGCCAATAGCGGCTGATCGTGATGAGCTCGGCCATGCCGTTCATCTGCATCGCACCGTCGCCCTCGAAGACGAAGACGGGCCGATCAGGCTGGCCGAACTTCGCGCCGATGCCGTAGGGGACGCCCGGGCCCATGGTGGCGAGATTGCCGGAGAGCGATCCGCGCATGTCGCCGCGCAGCCGGAGCTGTCGCGCATACCAGTTGGCCGCCGAGCCCGAGTCGGCCGTCACGATGGCATTGTCCGGAAGGCGGGCGGAGAGTTCGCTGAAGAGCCGCATCGGATTGATCGGGTCGGCGTCGACCGCCGCCTCGGCGGCCATCGTCCTCCACCAGTCGGCGACATGGGACTCGATCGTCGTACGCCAGTTGTGGTCGTGCTTGCGCTCCAGCAGCGGCAGCAGGGCATCCAGTGTCGCGGCGGCATCGCCGACGAGATTGATCTCGTAGGGATAGCGCATGCCGATGTACGACGGGTCCGCATCGATCTGGACACCGCGTGCCTGACCGAAGTCGGGCATGAACTGCGTGTAGGGGAAGCTCGATCCGACCGTCAGCAAGGTGTCGCAGTCGCGCATCATCTCGTAGCTCGGTCGGGTCCCGAGGAGCCCGATCGAACCGGTGACATAGCTGAGCTCGTCGGAGAGAACATCCTTGCCGAGCAGGGCTTTCGCGACTCCGGCACCGAGGAGATCGGCCGCCGCCTCGACCTGGGCGCGAGCGCCGGCCGCGCCGGCGCCGACGAGCATCGCCACCCGCTCGCCCCGATTGAGCACCTCGGCCGCGGCGGTGATCGACTCGTCATCCGGTACGACGGTCGGCGTGGACAGCCGGCCCATGCTCGAGGGCACCATCTTGAACTCGTGCGTCGGCGCGCTGTAGTCGAGTTCCTGTACGTCGGCGTGCACGATGACCGTTGCCGGCGCCTTCCTGCTGAGCGCCGTCCGGATCGCGCGATCGAGCACATTCGGCAGCTGCTCGGGCACTGTCACCGTTTCCACATAGGCCGACACGTCCTTGAAGAGCGTGTGCAGGTCGACCTCCTGCTGATAGGAGCCGCCCATTGCCGACCGATTGGTCTGGCCCACGATCGCCAGGACCGGGACGTGATCGAGCTTCGCGTCGTACAGTCCGTTGAGAAGGTGGATGGCCCCGGGACCGGAGGTCGCCATGCAGACACCCACCCGCCCGGTGAACTTCGCATAGCCCACCGCCTCGAAGGCGCACATCTCCTCGTGACGCGCCTGGATGAAGCGCGGATCGTTGTCCGCCCGGCCGAATGCGGCGAGGACCCCGTTGATCCCGTCGCCCGGATAGGCGAAGACGTCGGTCACCTTCCATTCGCGGAGGCGCTCGAGCAATTGGTCGGCAACGGTGGTCGTCATGCCTGCGTCGTACCCACGGCCTCCGGCGGTATGCGCACGCCGGTGCGGCCGCTTCGGCGGGGCATGCTCGGAGAGCCGCGGGGTAGCCCTATGCGGTGAGAGAGCGATCCCCGGCCGACCCCGCACTGGTCGCCGATCTGACCCGCAATGTCGACGCCGACGTGCGCTTCGACGATCAGGCTCGGGCGACCTATGCCACCGACTCGTCGAACTTCCGGCAGCTTCCGATGGGTGTGGTGATGCCACGGTCCGTCGAGGCGGGAGCCGACGCGGTCCGGATCTGCGGCGAGCACGGCGTCCCGTTGCTGTCCCGCGGCGGTGGCACCAGCTTGGCTGGCCAGGGCACCAATGCCGGTGTCGTCATCGACTGGTCACGCCATTGCGATGCCCTGCTGGAGGTCGACGCCGGCAACGCGCGCTGCGTGGTCGAACCGGGCATCGTCCTGGACCGGCTCAACAGCGAGCTCGCCGACACCGGCCTCCGATTCGGGCCTGAGCCGGCCACGCATCGCAATTGCACGCTGGGCGGCATGATCGGCAACAACTCCTGTGGTGCAACGGCTCAGCGCACCGGCAAGGTGGTCGACAACATCCGTCGTCTCGAGGTCATCCTCGTCGATGGCACCCGCTTCTGGTGTGGGCCCACGGACGACGAGGAGTACAGCAGCATCGAGAGCCGCGGAGACCTGCGCAGCTCGGTCTATCGCGGATTGCGGCGCATCCGCGACGAGTACGCCGACGACATCCGGAAGGGCTTCCCGGCGATCCCGCGGCGGGTCTCGGGCTACAACCTCGACTCCTTGCTCCCCGAGCAGGGCTTCGATGTTGCTCGCGCCTTGGTCGGCAGCGAGTCGACTCTCGGCACGGTGCTGCGCGCCGAACTGGACCTGGTGCCGGTCCTCCCCGAGCGGGTCCTGGTCATCCTCGGCTTCCCGAGCATCTTCGACGCGGCCGATGCCGTGCCCGCCGTGCTGGCGCACGAGCCGGTCGCGCTGGAGGGCGTCGACCACTACCTGATCCGCGACGAACGCATCAAGCATCTCCACGGCGTCACGATCGACCGTCTCCCCGACGGGGACGGCTTCCTCATGGTCCAGTTCGGCAGCACGGACCGCGAGGAGGCGCGTTCGGCGGCACGCAGACTCATCGCGAGCCTCGGCGACCTGGACGTGCAGGCGAGTCACCTGCTGGTCGATGCTCCACGCGAGCAAGGTGCCTTCTGGTCGGTGCGCGAGGCGGGGCTCGGTGCGACCGCACACGTGCCGGGCCATCGTGAGACCTTCGAAGGCTGGGAGGACTCGGCGGTGGCGCCGGAACGCCTCGGCGCCTATCTCCACGACCTCCACGAGCTGTTCGACGAGTTCGGCTATCTCGACGACTCCGGGCCGAGCCTCTATGGACACTTCGGCCAGGGTTGCGTCCACACGCGCATCCCCTTCGACCTGTACAGCGTCGACGGCGTGAGCCGCTATCGGCGCTTCATGGAATCGGCCGCCGACCTGGTGGTCGCGCACGGCGGTTCGCTGTCGGGTGAGCACGGCGACGGTCAGAGCCGGGGCGAACTGCTCCGCCGGATGTACGGCGATCGCCTGGTGACTGCCTTCGAGAAGACCAAGGCGGTCTTCGATCCGGACAACCGGATGAATCCCGGCAAGGTGGTGCACCCGATGCCTCTGGACATGCATCTGCGCCTGGGCGGCGACTGGTCTCCTCAGCAGGAGGGGCGGCTCCACTTCGCCTATCCCGCCGACGACGGAAGCTTCACCGGCGCCGCCAATCGATGTGTCGGTGTCGGCCGCTGCCGGCAGGACAGCCACGAGGGCGGCGAGGTGATGTGCCCGTCGTACCAGGTGACCCGGCAGGAGGAGCACAGCACGCGCGGGCGGGCCCGCCTGCTCTTCGAGATGCTCGACGGACACGGAGACGAGAGCCTTTCCGGAGGATGGCGTTCCACGGAGGTGCGCGACGCGCTCGACCTCTGCCTGGCCTGCAAGGGCTGCAAGAAGGACTGTCCCGTCAGTGTGGACATGGCGACGTACAAGGCGGAATTCCTCGCCCAGCACTATCGCGGGCGATTGCGGCCGCGTGCCGACTACGCGCTCGGCTGGCTGCCGCTGATCGCTCAGGTCGTCGACCGCTTCGGCCTCGCCCGGACCGTCAACGCGCTCGCCCGGATCGACACGCTACGCCGGGTGGGCACCGCCCTCGCCGGCGTCGAGAACCGCCGCGTGCCCGAGTTCGCGCCGCTCTCCCTGCAGGACTGGTGGAAGGCACGACAGCCGCGACCCGGTCCGAGTCGCGGCGAGATCGTGCTGTGGCCGGACACCTTCACCAATCGCTTCGATCCGGGCATCGGGAAGGCGGCGGTGATGCTGCTGGAGGACGCCGGCTGGCGGGTGGACATCCCGACGGCGCCGCTCTGCTGTGGACTGACCTGGATCTCGACCGGCCAACTGGGGCAGGCGAAAGGGCAGTTGCGACGTACCGCACGCGCTTTGCACGACCACCTCGTGGGCGGCGGACTGGTCATCGGGCTCGAACCCAGTTGTACGGCGGTCTTCCGCAGCGACGCCGCCGAACTGTTGCCGGAGGATCGCGACATCGCCCGGCTGCAGGAGCAGACCGTCACGCTTGCCGAGGTCCTCGACGAGCACACCCCCGGCTGGCGGCCGCCCGACCTGCGGGGCCGCCGGGCGATGGCGCAGGTGCACTGTCATCAGCACGCGATCCTCGGCTGGGAACGCGACGAAGCGCTCCTTGAGCGCGCCGGTGTCGAGGTCGAGGCCCTCGAATCGGGGTGCTGTGGACTCGCCGGCAACTTCGGCTTCGCCGGCGGACACGGCGAGATCAGCCGGGCCATCGCCGAGCAGGTGCTGCTGCCGCGGGTGCGCGAGCGGGGTCCCGGGGTCGACGTGCTCGCCGACGGATTCTCCTGTCGCACGCAGGTCGACGAGTACGCCGGCATCCGGCCGCTCCACCTCGCCGAGATGCTCGCCTCCGGAATGCCTCGCCGATGAAGGGGTACCCGGTGCGCATGCCGCACTTCAGCGATGGAAGGAGCAGGAGCATGGCTGCCGTCCTGATCCCGATCGCGATCGTGGTGATCGCCCTCGTTGCCGGAGTCGTCGCCGCGCGACGCTTCGTCGGACGTCAGCAGGCCCGCGCGGACGAATTGGCGACGGATCGCCACGAGACGGTCCGCTATCAGGTGCCGAACGGCCAGGATCCCGCGGCGGTGCTGCTGGGCCTGAGTCGTGCCGGCTATGAGGCGGTCGGGGATCCGGCCGTGACCGGCACCGGCGAGATCCTCATCGGTGGCCGCGAGGACGGCGCACTCGATCGCGAGGAGGTCCGGAGCGTCCTCGCCGACCTCTCCCAGGTCAACATGGAGGGCGATCAGGTGCCCGCCCTGCCGGCGATCCGGTTCGCGGACGAATAGCCGAGCGCATGCACGTGGATCGCGAAGAGAGCGAGGAGATCGAGACCGGGCGGATCACCACCGACGTACCGGCTCGGCTCGACCGTCTGCCCTGGGGATCGTGGCACTGGCTGATCGTGATCGGCCTCGGTGCCGTGTGGATCCTCGACGGACTCGAGGTCACCATCGTCGGATCGATGTCCGACGCCCTGAAGCCCGGCAGCACCGGGCTCGGCATGAGCAATTTCGACGTCGGGCTCGCCGGAGCCGTCTATGTCGCGGGCGCCTGCATCGGCGCGCTCTTCTGGGGTGAGTTGACCGACCGGCACGGCCGGAAGCGGCTCTTCATGATCACCCTCGGCGTCTATCTCGCGGGCACGGTCCTCACCGCCTTCTCCATGAATCCGCTCTGGTATTTCGCCTGCAGGTTCATCACCGGGACCGGCATCGGCGGCGAGTACGCGGCGATCAACTCGGCGATCGACGAGCTGATCCCGGCGCGCTACCGAGGTCGGGTCGACATCGCCATCAACGGCTCCTTCTGGGTCGGCGCCGCGGGCGGCTCGCTCCTCACCGTCGTCCTGCTGAACGACGCGGTGATCCCCGCCGAGTACGGCTGGCGGATCGCCTTCGGACTCGGTGCCGTGCTGGCCCTGGGCGTCCTCTTCGTACGACGCAATGTGCCGGAGAGCCCGCGCTGGCTCTTCATCCACGGCCATGAGCAGGAGGCGGAGCGGATCGTGGCAGGCATCGAGGACCGGGTCGCCCGGGAGACCGGCGAGAAGCTCGGCGGAGTGTCCGAGACCATCACCATCCGCCAGCGCCGTTCGATCGGACTGTGGCTGATCACTCGCACGGTCGTCACCCGCTATCCCAAGCGGACCATCCTCTGCCTCGCTCTCTTCGTGGGTCAGGCCTTCCTCTACAACGCCTTCTTCTTCACGTACGGCGACACCCTGACGACCTTCCTCGGTGTCGGACAGACGGGGTGGTTCCTCGCCGTCTTCGCGGTCAGCAATTTCCTCGGTGCCCTTCTGCTCGGTCCGCTCTTCGATCGGATCGGCCGGGTGCAGATGATCACCGGGACCTATGTGCTCGCGGGCATCCTGCTCGCGATCACCGGCGCCGTCCTCGGCAACCTGTCCGCGACCACACTGACGCTGATGGGCGCGATCGTCTTCTTCTTCGCCTCCGCGGGCGCCAGCGCCGCCTACCTGACCGCGAGCGAGGTCTTCCCGATGGAGACCCGCGCGCTGTGCATCGCCTTCTTCTACGCCGTGGGGACGGCGGTCGGCGGTATCACCGGACCGCTCCTCTTCGGCGCCCTCATCGACCACGCCTCGGCCTCCCACGACATCACCGCGATCGCCATTGGCTATTTCATCGGCGCCGCGCTGATGATCGCCGGCGGGATCACCGAGGCACTGCTCGGCGTACGGGCCGAAGGCCGCTCCTTGGAGAGCATCGCCGAGCCGCTCACCGCAGCAACCGACCAGGGATGAGAGGACGACACCATGCCGATGCCACCACCGAAGCCGACGACGGAGCCGAGTGCCGACCCGGCCCTCCGGCAGGACCCGGCCGTGGCGGAGATGCTGCAGTCGTCGGCAGCATCCGGAGAGCCGGTCATCGACGGGGTCGCCGCCTCGGCATACTCCATCCCGACCGACCGGCCCGAGGCCGACGGCACCTTCTCGTGGGACCACACGACCCTCGTCTGCGTCACGGTCACTGCCGGGGGCAGGACAGGCCTCGGCTGGACCTATGCGCCCGCGACGACCGCGCATCTGGTCGAGGAACTGCTCGGCCCGGAGCTTCTCGGCCGCCCGGCGCTCGCCATCGCGGCGATCGACGAGCGATTGCGGGTTTCCATGCGCAATGCCGGCGTCCGCGGCCTCGTCGCCTATGCGCTGTCCGCGGTCGATGTCGCGCTCTGGGATCTCAAGGCGCGCATCCTGGACGTCTCGCTCGCCGACCTGTTGGGGCCGGCGCGCGAGGACGTCCCGGTCTACGGGAGCGGCGGCTTCACCACGTACGACGCGGCGACCCTGGAGCGGCAGGTCCGCGGCTGGCTGGGTGACGGCGTGACCGCGGTCAAGATCAAGATCGCCGAGGACGACGGCGACCAGGTCACCCAGGACCTGCGCCGGGTCGCCCAGGTGCGTGAGCTCGTCGGCGCCGACACCGAGGTCTTCGTGGACGCCAATGGCGGTTACAGCCGCAAGCAGGCGGTCCGGGTCGGACGTGCTCTCGCCGAGTACGACGTCCGCTGGTTCGAGGAGCCCGTCAGCAGCCAGGACAAGGAGGGCCTCGCCGAGATCCGTGCGCTGGTCGACCTCGATGTCACGGCCGGCGAGTACGCCGACGAGCCGGCCGAGTTCCGTCGCCTCTGCGAGGTGGTCGACTGTCTCCAGATCGATGCCACCCGGTGTGGCGGCATCTCGGGCTGGCTGCGTGGCGCCGCCGTGGCAGCGTCGTACGGACTGGAGGTCTCCGGCCACTGCGCGCCGCATCTCCATCTCGCCGTCGCAGCCGCCACCCCCAACCTGCGCCACCTCGAGTGGTTCCACGACCACGTGCGGATCGAGAACCGATTCTTCGAGGGCGCGCAACGGCTGCGCTTCGGCGTCCTGCGTGCGGATGCCGCACAACTGGGCCACGGCTTCCGGCTGAAGGAGCCGGACTTGGCGCGCTATCGCGTGGCATGAGGACCGGCCAACGAAGGAGGACACATGCAACTCGGATACTTCCTGTCCTGCGAGGAGTACTCGCCGGAGGAGCTCATCGATCAGGCCATCACCGCTGAGAAGGCGGGCTTCACCGATCTGTGGATCAGCGACCACTATCACCCGTGGAACGACGCACAGGGGGAGAGCGCCTTCGTGTGGTCGGTGATCGGCGCGCTCTCGCAGGTGTGTTCGCTGCCGGTCACCACGGCGGTCACCTGTCCGACGATTCGGATCCATCCGGCGGTGATCGCGCAGGCGGCGGCGACCTCGGCGCGGATGCTGTCCGGTGGCCTGGTGCTCGGCGTGGGCTCGGGGGAGGCACTCAACGAGCACATCCTCGGTGACGCCTGGCCGACCGCCGACATGCGCTTGGACATGCTGGAGGAGGCGGTCGAGATCATCCGCCGACTCTGGTCGGGTGAGGTGATCAGTCACGAGGGCCGGCACTATCGAGTGGACACCGCACGGATCTACACGCGGCCGGAGAAGGCTCCGCCCGTCTACGTTTCCGGCTTCGGGCCGAAGGCCACCGAGCTCGCCGCCCGCATCGGCGACGGCTACCTGTCGACCAGCCCGGACGCGGAACTGGTC
>JASLCW010000432.1 GCA_030151765.1 Marmoricola sp. | reverse complement strand
ATGAACCACCCCACGAAAACGCGCTCCGCTGGCGCTCCGCTTGCCTTTTCGCGGGGACCCCGATGAGCGAAACCCTGATCCGGCCCGCGACGCAGGCCGATGCCGAGGTCGTCGTACGCCTCATCCATCAGACCTTCGGGGACCGGCCGGTGCTCGATCCGCCGGCGACGGCGATGAACGAGAGCATCGAGACCGTTGCGCCCGAGCTCGCCGCACATGGGGGACTGCTGGCCTTTCGTGACGGAGAGGCCGTCGGCAGCATGATGTTCCGGCCGCACGGCCGTCTCCTCGGCGTACGACGGGTCGGGGTGCTCAAGGAGGCCCGTCATCACGGCGTCGCTTTCGAGCTCGCTCGTGCCGCGGAAGAGGAGGCAAGGGACCGCGGCTTCCGCGGGCTGGTGCTCGAGGCGCGAGCGGAACTGCCCGCCACGGTGGGCTTCTGGCTGCGCCAGGGGTACGTCGAGGTCGACCGGGTCGGACCGCAGCTCCGGATGATCCGGGCGCTGCCGCGGACCTGGACCTTCGCCACTGCCGAGGACACCCAGGGGTGGGGTGAACGCCTAGGGGCGACGATGACGGCCGGCGACGTGGTGATCATGACCGGCGAGCTCGGTGCCGGGAAGACCACGCTGACGCAGGGGATCGCGCGGGGGCTCGGCGTACGCGGTCCGATCACCTCGCCCACCTTCGTGATCTCGCGGGTGCATCCTTCGCTCGTCGACGGTCCGGAGCTGGTGCACGTCGACGCCTATCGCCTCGGCGACACCGCTGAGCTCGACGACCTCGACCTCGACACGGATCTCGACACCGCGGTGACGATCATCGAGTGGGGTCGTGGCATCGCCGAGTCGCTCTCGGACGAGCGCCTCGAGCTCACGCTCACTTCGGCCGCCGACGAGAGCCGCACCGTCACGGCGGTGGGGGTCGGCAAGCGCTGGATCGACTTCGTGACGCAGGATTGACCCGATGCTCCTCGCCTTCGACACCGCCACCCCGCATGTGACGGTCGCCCTCCATGACGGCGACCGGGTCGTGGCGACCCATGCTTCGACGGAGGCGATGAGGCACGGCGAGAACCTTGCTCCCGGAATCGCACACGTGCTCGCCGAGGCAGGCGCGATCAGCCGCGATGTCACCGCGATCGCGGTGGGTGTCGGTCCCGGCCCTTTCACCGGCCTCCGCGTCGGCCTCGTCACCGCCCGCACGATGGCGATGGCCCTGGGCATCCCGGTGTACGGCGTCTGCACGCTCGACGTGATCGCCGCCGAGGTGTCGGCGGCCGGTGTCGGCGGGGAATTCCTGGTCGCCACCGACGCGCGTCGCAAGGAGGTCTATCTCGCCGGGTACGACGACGCCGGGCGGATTCGCGGACCCGAGGTGATCCGGCCGGCCGATGCCGCCTCCGAGCTGCCTGTCGCCGGGCAGGGCCCGCTGCTCTATCCGGAGGCCTTCCCCAACGCGATCGACATCGTCTTCCCCGGTGCCGCGGCCCTCTGCGATGTCGTGGTGAACGAAGGGGCGGAACTGCTCGACCCGGAACCCCTCTACCTCCGCCGCCCCGACGCCGTCGAGCCCGGGAAGCCGAAGCGGGTCTCGTGATCGTCTCGGATGCGGTTCCCGACGACCTCGACGCGATCGCGGAACTGGAAGATTCGTGCCTAGGGGCTGACGCCTGGCCGGCCGGCCTGATCGAGGAGGGCCTGCTGGGCAAGGTCCCCACGACCCACTACCTCGTCGCGGGTGATCCCGTCGTCGGTCACGCGGTCGTCGCGGTCGCCGGTGACATCGCGGAATTGCAGCGGATCGCTGTGAATGCGGAGCAGCGTCGTACAGGTGTCGCCTCGGCGCTCCTCACCGCCGTCATCGCCCGCGGTCGTCGTGAGGGCGCGGACCGGCTCTTGCTGGAGGTCCGCGAGGACAATCGCGGCGCCCTCGCCTTCTATGCCGCCCGCGGTTTCGTCGAGATCGACCGCCGCCCCCGCTACTACGCCGACGGCACCACCGCCGTCGTGATGCGACTGCCCCTGGTCAAGGGTTGCGGCTGAGGGTCGTCGCTAGGGGCTCGGGTGTGTCACTCATCCAGCCTTGATGTGATCCTCGCCGTACCCGTCGAAAGGCTCTCAGACTAGGAGGTTTCCCCTTCCAAGCCGGCGATCATCCGCCAGAACTCGTCCTCGCGTCGAGCTGCTGTAGCTGGATCGGCAAGCGCCAGAGCCTGTGCCGCATCGGCCTCGGTCGTCCAACCCCCCCCTTGCCGAACTCCCGTGCCAGCGCTGACGGCCATAACACCCAGTTGCGATCCCGATTTTCGAGAACCCAGTCTGCGGTCATGACGTCGAGCAGCTCTCGCTGGAGCGCTTGCGCCTGTCTGTCACTCCCATCGACGAAGCGCCACACGATGACAGGCAGTGTGCGCAGGCCGTCCTCTTGATTCAGATTGAAGCCGGCCCACTCCACCTCTCCAAAGAGACCGAGCACTTCAAGCATCTTCTGCGACCTGGGGCCTACGGAGTGGCTCATCGAATCGTCACCCCAGGGTTGAGACCACGCATCATCCGGTTAAGTCGCCGAGCGGCGCTGGCACTCTCGAGAATCGAGGGTCGTACGCGTAACGGCCGTCGGTGTAGACCGAATGATAGACGTAGTCAATCAGCGACTTGCCGCCACTTGTCGCCCCCGCCACAGCCGAAGGTCGACTAGCTGTGATGTCCAGGGACGTTGTATCGCTCGGTGTCGGTGAGCCTGCCTGACAGACGAAGGCCTCCGGT
>JASLCW010000384.1 GCA_030151765.1 Marmoricola sp. | reverse complement strand
CGGAACTGCAGGCGCGCGGCCCCTTCGATGAGGTGCTGGGTGGCCCCGACGACATCGTGATGCCCGGACTGATCAACTGCCACTTCCACTCCGAACTGTCGGTGGGCCCGGATCACTACCAGGACCTCTTCGAGCTGGCCAATGTGCACGTCCACGGCGGCTACGGCCCGGCGACGGAGCGCGACCTCTATCTGATCGCCCAGCACTCGATCGCCGCGGCGATCCGTGGCGGTCAGACCGCGGCCGTGGACATGTACTACGGCCGCCCCTCGGAGCCGCACTTCGGTACCGAGCCGGTCCTGCAGGCGTACGCCGACTCCGGCTTCCGGGTCGCCTTCGGCCTGGTCACCCGAGACCAGAACCGCTACGCCCACGAGCCGGACGACTGCTTCCTCAAGCGACTGCCGGCCGAACTGGCCGCCGAGGTACGCGCCTCCCCCATGGGCTATGCGTGGCCCGTCGCGGACGTCATGCGCACCTACGACCACCTCGTCCGGTCCTGGGACGGCTACGACGACCGGATCCGTGTCGTCGTCGCACCGGACTGGACGCCGGCGGTCTCCGACGATCTCTACCGGCTCTGCCGGCGGAAGGCCGACGAGTACGGCACCGGCATCACCTCCCACGTCCTCGAGACGCGCTCCGAGATGTACTGGAATCTCAAGGAGCACGGGCAGCCCGCGGTGGCGCGCCTGCAGCGCCTGGGCGTGCTCGGGCCGGACATGGTGTGCGCGCACTTCGTCTGGGTCACGGACGAGGAGTTGCGGATCTTCGCGGACAGCGGTGCGGTCGCCTCGAACAATCCCGGCTCCAACCTGCGGCTCTCGACGGGGATCGCGCGGCTGCGCGACATCATCGGCACCGGCGGCCGGGCGGCCTTCGGCACCGACGGGATCTCCTTCAACGACGACGAGGACATGTTCACCGAGATCCGGCTCGCGTCGTACCTCTATCGCGACCCGCGCGAGTTCACGCACGTCCGCGCCGATGCCGCGGGACTCCTGCGGATGGCCGGCGACAACGGCAGCCGGGCGATCCGGCAGGAAGGCTCCGTCGGCAGGCTGGCACCGGGGCGACAGGCCGACGTACTGATCCTCAACAAGCGGCGCCTCGTCGCACCACGCGGCCGGTACGACGCCACCCCTTTCCTGGACCTCCTCGTGGATCGCGCCCAGCGGCACGACCTGCACACGGTGCTCGTCAACGGTCAGGTGCTGATGCGCGACCGGGTGCTCACCACGATCGACGAGGACGCGATGCGCGCGGAACTCGACGAGGCGCTCAACCGGCGCATCTACCGCCCCGACCCGGTCGTCCGTCGCTGGCAGGAGCTCGGCCATCTCGTGACGCCGTACCTGCCCGAGGTCTATCGGGAGGCGTACGACGCCCCCACGTGGCCCGCCGCCCGGTTCAACACCACCACCGCGCCGCCGGTGACCTGATCCACGACGAGGACGGAGAACCAATGCTGATCGATGCTCACACCCACATCCTGAGCCTGGCCGAGGATGCCGAGTTCACGGCGGAGTACGGCCGTGAGGGCTCGCTGTGCATCTACCGGTCGATGGGTGCGCTGCCCGCCCACCGAGCGCCGACCGAGCAGGAGTGGGACGACTGCGGCCTGCACCGCAGCGGCTTCCCGGTGATCGGTCCGGCCGAGTCGAAGGCGGCGCACCCGGGCTTCGACAAGATCGTCATCCTGGCGGTCTCGCCGCAGTACCTCGACGGGGAACTGATCGGGACGGTCGACAGCCACGGGATCACCGGCGTACCGGGTCCGAGCACCCCGGAGAAGTGCAATGACTACATCGCCGCGATCCAGGCCCAGGACCCGGACACCTTCGTCGGCTTCGCCTCGGTGAACCCGAACTTCCGCGGCCCGAAGGCGGCGGTGAAGGAACTCGAGCGCGCGGTCACCGAACTCGGACTCAAGGGCCTGAAGCTCTATCCGATGTACCAGGACTGGTCGCCCGCCGACCCCGTCCTCTCCTTCCCCGTCTTCGAGAAGGCTGCCGAACTCGACATCCCGGTGCTGGTGCACCAGGCGGGGTCCACACGGGTCGACGCGCGCATGGAGTTCGCCCGCCCGGCACTGCTGGACCCGATCGGCCGGCACTTCCCCGATGTCCGACTGATGATCGCCCACTGCGGAACCCCCTGGGTCGAAGAGGCGATGTTCATGCTCACCAAGCACCCGAACTTCTTCGCCGAGCTCAGCTACCACGTCTCCACGGTGACCAGGGAGGAGCTGTATCGCTGGTTCGTCCATCTGGAGCAGATGTTCGTCCCGCTCGGGAAGGTGGTCTTCGGCACCGACTATCCCGGCTTCCTCTACGACCCGGTCGACCTCCGGGAGAAGGTCCTCGGCGTCAACGAGGAAGCGCGCCGGCTCGGCATGGCGGAGATTCCCCAGCCGAAGCTGGACGGCATCCTCGGGGACAATTTCGCCCGGATCATGCGGTGGCTGCCCTGACGACGACCTGCATGTAGACCACGCGTACCTCGCCGGGCCGGGATGACCCGGCTGCCACATCCAGATATGACAGCTCGTAGAAGATCTGAAAGGAACCACAATGTCCCGACTCGTGCTCACCGGCGGAACCGTCCTCACCATGGACGACGCCGGCACCGTTCACCCCGACGGTTACGTCATTGTCGAGAACGACCTCATCACCGAAGTCGGCGACGGCGCCCCGACCCTCGCAGAGGGCGACGAGGTGGTCGACGCCTCCGGGCAGATCGTCATGCCCGGCATCGTCGATCTTCACTATCACACGGCGATCGGCAAGGGATTCAGCGATCACCTGCCGCTGTGGGAGTACCTCGACACCTGTTGGTATCCACTCATCCGCAACCTGGATGAGGATGCCGCCTACTGGGCCGCCGCAGCCAGCTACATGGAGTCCATCCGCTCCGGCGTGACGACGGTGAACGACATGTACCGGCGCCTGCCCGACCTGGCCCGCGCGGCGCGCGACATCGGGATCCGGGCCGTCCTGTCGAACGACGTCGCGCTCGACGAGCACAACCTGGACACGCTGGACGACAACCTGCGCGCACACCAGGAGGTGCACGGGTGGGCGGACGGCCGCATCGAGGTGTACGTCGGCATCGAGTGGATGCCCCTCTCCGACCCGGGTCTGATCCGTGATGCCCGAGGCCTGGCCGATCAACTCGGGACGGGCATCCACATCCACCTCAACGAGTCCCTGACCGAGGTCGAGGACAGCATGAAGCGCTTCGGCAAGCGACCAACCGAGGTCGCCTACGAGGCCGGCCTCCTCGGCCCCGACTGCATCGCTGCCCACTGCGTGTGGCTCTCCGACACCGAGATCGCACTGATGCGCGAGACCGGGACCCACATCTCGCACAACCCGAGCTCGAACGCGAAGCTCGGCAACGGCATCGCCCGGCTCCCGGAGATGCTCAACGCGGGCATCAATGTCGGCCTCGGCCACGATGCGGCCGAGTGCAACAACAGTCGCGATCCCTTCCAGGTCATGAAGTTCGCCTCGCTGATGCATCGCGCCTCGCGGGTCGACGCCAGCCTCCAGCAGGCGCCCGACGTGGTGCGGATGGCGACCAGGAACGGCTCCGCCGCCCTCAAGCACAACACCGGCCAGGTGGCGGCCGGGACGAAGGCGGATCTCATCCTGATCGACACCCAGAACGAGATGTTCACACCGATGCTGCCCGGCGACGCGAACCACATCTACTCCCACCTCGTGTTCAGCGCCAACGGCAGTTGCGTGAACTCGACGATCATCGACGGGCGGTTCGTCATGCGCGACCGGCAGCTGACGATGCTCGACGGCAGCGAGGTGCTGGCCAAGGCGAACGAGTCCTTCAAGCGCGTCCTCGACCGCATCCGGGCCTGACCCGTACGACGCGAAAAGGCTGGGATCCCTTTCCTGACAAGGGATCCCAGCCCACGGTCGCATCACTTCGCGAAGGTCACCAAACCAATACGTTGCGACCGTTCACCTCGCGACGCCGAAGGCGGTCGAGGCCGGTGCTGACATCCTCGATGGGATACCGGGTGTCGATCTGGGCGGACAGCTGTCCGCGGGCAGCGAGCGAGATCGCCGTCTCGAGATCCTGCTTGGCGGCCGCGACCGAACCCATCACACGGACCTCGGAGAGGATCAGCTCGACCGGGTTGATCTGCAGGTCCTCCCCCGTGTAACCGATGATCACGGCGCTGCCGTGGCGGCCGAGGCCGCGGATGCCGGCCAGCATGCTGGCACTCGTGCCGACCAGCTCGAAGAAGTGATCGGCACCGAGGCCACCGGTCCGCTCCCGGATCCGGTCGGCGACGACCTCGTAACCGTCAGCGTCGAGGACGATGACGTCGGAGGCGCCGGCATCGACGGCGAGAGCCGCCTTCGACTCGGCGTCGGCGATCGCGATGACGCGAGCACCGGCGGCCCGGGCGGCCTGGATCACCATCAGGCCCACGCCGCCGACGCCGTCGACCACGACCGTGTCGTCCAGGCTCACATTCGAGAGCCGCAGCGCATGTACGGCGGTCATGCCGCTGCAACTGAGCAGCGCCGCATCCTCGAAGCTGACATTGTCCGGCAGCTTGATGAGATTGGAGACGGGCGTCGGGATGACATCCCGGAAGGTGCCGTCCTGGCTGAAGCCGATCTGTCCCGTCGGATTGGAGCAGACCTCCTCGCGACCGGTGCGGCACCACAGGCAGGCACCACAGCCGATGAAGTTGTAGATGGCGACTCGGTCACCGACCGCGATGTCCGTCGTACCCGGAGGGACATAGCGGACGATGCCCGCACCCTCGTGCCCGAGGATGAAGGGATAGTGCGGCGGCTCGAGCATCTTGTCGAGGATGTGCAGTTCGGTCCCGCAGATGCCGGCTGCCTTGGTCTCCACCAGGGCCAGGTCACCCTCGGCCGGGTCCGCGATGTCGCTGACCGCGTAGGACCCGTCCTCACTCATCACAACGGCTTTCATGGTCTTCCTTCCAGAGCTCTCGGGGTGGGGCGGGTCAGTCGAGATTGACCCAGACGGACTTGGTCTGCAGATAGGAGTCGAGGGCCTCTTCACCGAGTTCCTTGCCGAAGCCGCTCATCTTGAAGCCGCCGAAGGACACCGCCGGGTCGAAGTAGCCGTAGGTGTTCACATAGACCGTGCCTGCGTGGATGCCGGCCGCGATCCGGTGCGCGCGGGCGAGATCGCGGGTCCAGACCCCCGAGCACAGGCCGTACGACGTGTCGTTGGCTGCCGCGATCGCCTCCGCCTCGGTCGAGAAGCGCCCGACCATCGCGACGGGCCCGAAGATCTCCTCGCGCATGATCCGCATGCTCGGGTCCACGTCGGTGAAGACCGTCGGGCGGACGTAGTTGCCGTCGCCGGGCACCGGGGAGTCGGCATCGGAGGCGATGGTCGCGCCCTCCTCCAAGCCCGAGGCGATGAAGCCGTTCACCCGCTCCTGCTGCTCCTCGGAGACGAGCGGGCCCATGGTGCTCTCCGGGTCGAGTCCGGAGCCGAGGCGAACCTGGGCGACCCGCTCGACGAGCCGCTTCGTGAAGTCCTCGTAGATGTCGTCGTGGACGAAGACCCGCGCGCCGGCGATGCAGCACTGACCCTGGTTGAAGAAGACCGCACCGAAGGTGCCCTCCACAGCGGCGTCGAGATCAGCGTCGGGGAAGACGATGCTCGGCGACTTGCCGCCGAGTTCGAGGGAGACCTTCTTCATGTTGCCCTTGGCCGCATCCATGATCTTCTGACCGGTGGAGGTCTCGCCCGTGAAGGTGACCTTGTCGACGTCCGGGTGCGAGGCCAGCGGCGCGCCCGCGCTCGGGCCGAAGCCGGTGACGATGTTGATGACACCCGGCGGGAAGCCGACCTCGGCGATCACCTCGGCCAGGCGGAGCGCGGCGAGCGGGGTCTGCTCGGCCGGCTTCAGTACGACGGTGTTGCCGGTCGCCAGCGAGGGACCCAGCTTGTAGCCGCACATCAGCAGGGGGAAGTTCCACGGGATGATCGCGCCGACCACGCCGACGGGCTCGCGCTTCGTGTAGACGTGGAAGTTCGCCCCACCCTGCGGTGAGATCGTCCGGCCCTCGATCTTGGTGGCCCAGCCGGCGTAGTACCGGAACAGGCCGGTCGTCAGGGGTACGTCGACCGCGAGGGATTCCGAGGTCGGCTTGCCATTGTCGAGCGCCTCGATCTGGGCGAACTCGTCGGCGAGCTCGTCGATGCGCACCGCGAGATTCCACAGCAACTCGCTCCGCCGTGCCGGCGGGAGTGCCGACCATGCCGGCAGGGCGGCTCGTGCCGCGGCGACCGCCGCGTCGATGTCCTCGGAGTTCGCGGAGGCGACAGTGGTCAGCAGTTCGTTCGTCGCGGGATCGCGCACCTCGAAGCGCTCTCCCCCTTTGGAGGCGACGAATTCTCCGTTGATGAAGAGTCCGTGCTCCCGTGAGGTGAACGATGCGACCGAGTCAAGAAGCTCAACCATGATCATCCTTACATCTGATATGCGATATCTGATTCAGAGGTTAGAGTGCGACCGGCGTCACGTCAACGGTCTCGGGGCGAACTTCCACGAACTCGACGAGCACCCCCGCGAAGGACCGGGGATGGGCGAAGGCGATGAGGTGTCCGCCGCCCCCGGGCCGAGGCTCTTCATCGATGAATTCGATGCCGTCCGCCCGCAATGCGGCCATGGTCGCCGCCAGGTCCTCGACGGCGAAGGCAAGGTGATGGAGTCCCGGCCCGCGTTTGTCGACGGACTTCTTGACCACGCCTTCGCCGGTCACCTCGAGTCCTTGGAGATGGCAGTCCCCGACGGGCAGCATCCGCTCAGTGAATCCGGGGACGCTCTCGACACTGTCCACGTCCAGACCAAGTGCGCGCTGAAGGACGCCGACGAGCGGCGCGCCCGCTCCCTCCGCGAAGGCCACGTGGTGGATACCGAGGACTCGGGCTTTGGCACTCACCGGCAACCGGCCTTTCGCTCACCCGGACATCCGAACGGCTGAGACATATCTGATATTCGATATGCGAAGGTAGCGCCGCGGGGATGCCAGGGTCAAGCCCTACGAGGCCGAGCGGATGCGCTCAGTTGTCGTGTTCGTCGCTGACGAAGTTCTCGAGCTGATCGCTCATCACCGAGAGCACGTGGGCGCGCATGTGCTTCTCCGCGGCGGCCGCATCCTGGCGCACGATCGCCGTACAGATCTTCTCGTGCTCCGAGACCGAGTGCTGGATACGCCCCGGGATGTCGACCGTGAGCCGGCCGATGCGCTCCTGGTGCCCCTGCAGGTCGTGAATGATGTCGTTCATCCACTTGTTGTCCGACTGCGAGTAGATCAGCCGGTCGAAGGACTCGAAGAGCCGGATCACCTCGGCGATCTCCCCCGCCTCGATGGCCGCCTTCGTGTCCTTGACGTTCACCCGGAGCTGATCGCAGAGATCGTCATTCCCCGAGGACGCGGCGCGAGCGGCACAGCGTCCCTCGACCAGCTCACGGACCTCGTAGACCTCGCGGAGATCGCGGCGGCTGTAGCCCGCCACGATCGCGCCGCGGTAGGGGATCAGATTGACGAAGCGGTCCTTCTGGAGCCGGACGAAGGCCTCACGGACAGGGGTCTTGCTGACCCCGAGGGAGCTCGCGATGTCGATCTCGCGAAGCGCGGCACCCACCTCATAGTCGCCGTTGATGATCGCGCGCCGGAGGTATTCGTAAACGCGATCCTTCAGCTGAAGGTGCTGCAGTTCGGCGGTGGCCGGTGATTCTGTCGTCACGATGGTGCACCTCGCTCCGCGATGAAGGGTGGGAATTGGTGGCGCCGTACGGTGGCACAACCGGTGCAGCTTGGCACGTGGAATACGATATTCCAAATCTTTGGCCGCCGCGCCGGGTTCACGGCGTGTCGAGGACCCGTCGGTCAGGCCTCGAGAATGAGTTCGCCATCCACGAGGACGGGTCTGCCGTCGAGTTCGAGAGCTGCGTGCTGCATGACGCAGTCTAGATGCGCGACCGCGTCGACCGTGCCACCGTAGGCGATCGAATTTCCGAAGGCGATGTGCGCACTGCCCAGCGTCGACTCGGTCTCCATCGGTACGCCGCACACCCGGCCGTTGGGGTTCAGGCCCATCGAAACCTCGGCGAGATTGCCCATCCGCGCATCGGCACAGCGCTCGATCATCTCCAGCAGCCGCGCTGACTCGTCCCCCTCGGCGGCCCGGAACTCACCCGCCTCGATGTGCAGGGCCACCGATTCGGACACCGGGCCCGGCCCCATGAAGAGGAAGTCGCCGTCGATCACCACCGTGCCGCTGGTGCTGCCCTCCACGGGCGCCGTACCGGACTCCACATCCGGCGGGCACATGTAGGAGCCGCTCTCCCGGGCGATGCCGAAGAGCGCCCGGCCCTTCCGACCCCGGACCGAGCCGGTCAGGTCCGTGCCCGCCCGCGTGGTCAGCCGATAGACATCGGCTCGTTCCCAGGCCGCCGCCAGCGCCTCGGTGACCGCCTTGAGTTCGTCGAAGTCGACATCGAGCGGCCCACCCAGGCGGAAGGTGTCGGCGACGACACCCGGCATGCACAGATAGCGGGTTCCGGTCGCGGTCGCCTGCTGCCGGGCCCGGCTCGAGCCGATGAAGGTCGAGGTGAGCTCGATCGCCGCGGTCGAGCCCTCCAGGATGCGGGCCACCGCACCGGGCGGCTCACTACCGGGAACCAGGTAGCGAGGCATCCGGGTGACGACCGCGACGCAGCCGCGATCGTCGAGCCCGCGGACCAGCCCCTCGATGACCCCGCCATCGGTCTCGTCGTCGACGAGGAGCACGACCTCCTCGGACCTGCGCACGCCGAGGCACTGGTCCAGGACCGTCCGGAGGGTCTGCTCAGGAAGCATTCTTCGCAACCTCGTCGAAGACCTTCTTGAAGTTGCGCATCGTCGTGAAGCGGTCCTCCCCCAACGGGAAGACGGAGATGCAGTCGACACCGAGGTCCATCATGTTCTCGATGTGCTGACGGGCACGATCCGGGCCGCCCGCCAGGGCCATGCGGTGCACGAAGTCGTCGGGCAGGAGCTTCGCGGCCTCCTCGGCCTCCTGGAACTCACCGCCGGCGTACATCTTCCGCACCTTCTCCACCAGCTCCGGCGACAGTCCGGCCATCTCGCAGTAGCCGGGCGCGGTCTGCGGGAACCACGCAGCAATGGTCCGGCCGGCCGCGAAGGCGGCCTCCTCGTCCTCGTCGACGGCACCGTAGGCGAAGACGGTGATCTTCGGACGCTCGCTCTTGCCCGCCGCCTCGACGCCGCGGTCGATGTGGTCGAGCGCCCACTGCAGTCCCTCGGGATGCAGGCCGGCGAGCAGGATGACGCCGTCGGCGACCCGACCGGCGAGTTCGAGGGTCTTCGGGCCGCTGCAGGAGATGTAGATCGGCACCTCGCGACTCGCCGGTTCGCGCATGTGCGCGTCGTCGAGGACGAAGCCGGCGCCTTCCAAGGTCACGTGCTTGCCCGTCCACAACTGGCGCATCGCGTCGATGGACGACTCCAGGCGCGCCAGCGTCGCGGGCTTCGAGCCCAGGGCGAGCAGCGGCCGGTCGCCGGCACCGATCCCGAGGCGGAAGCGGCCCTCGCTCACCTCGTCGATCGTCGTGGCTGCCGTCGCGGTGACAGCCGGGTGCCGGGTGATCGGATTGGTCACCGCCGTACCGAGCTGGAGCCTCGTGCTCCGCCGGGACGCGAGCGTCAGGTACGAGTAGACGTAGCGGGCGTGAAGCGACGAGTCGGTGAGCCAGAGCTCGTCGAATCCGGACTGCTCGATCTCCTCGACGATGTTCTCGAAGTCGCGGGGAGAGTCGACCGGCTGGAGGGCAACGCCACTGAGCATGGGTTCTTCCTTTCGAGGGTCAGGCTGATCGCTTGATGATGGTTCGGGCGAGTGCGTAGAGGCCGAAGTCGATGGCGTCGGGGTCGATCCACTCGTCCACCGTGTGGGTGCCGTCGCCGTACGTGATGCCGAGCGTGACGGCCGGGATCCCGTCGGCATAGGCGACATTGGCATCGGTACTGGCGGCGGTGAACCGAGGGGCAAGGCCGATCTCCTCGAGGGACGCCGCCGCGGCCACGGCCAGCGGGTCGTCGGCGTCGATACCACCGGCGGGGCGGGAGCCGATCTCCTCGACCGCGACCGCGATCCCGTCGTACGACGCATCGAGGATCGCCTGAACCTTGCTGACCAGCTCGGCCAGGGCAGCGGGATCCTCGGAACGGAGGTCGAGGTCGAAGGAGGCGTTGATGGCCCGGGAGTTGATCGACTCCCCACCCGTGAGGACACCGACATTGCGGCTGGTCTTCGCCGGGTGGTCGATGACGACCTCGCCGATCGCGTGGACCATCGCCGCGGCGGTGTGCACCGCACTAGGCGCGGTCGACTCCTCCCACGCATGACCACCACTGCTGGTAAGCCGCACCCGGCGCCGCTCGGAGCCGACCCCGACGATGTTCACCCGGCCAAGATAGTTTCCCTCCAGGGCGATGAAGGTCCCGACGGGCCCGGGCGGGTCGGCGAGCGCCTCCCGCGCTCCGGCCAGGTCACCGAGCCCCTCCTCCCCTACCGTCGCGACGATCCACACCGGGCACGCGAGATCGTCGGGCAGCAGGCGGTCGAGCACGGCGAGGGCGGCCACGGCGACCGTGTCGTCACCACAGCCCGGTCCCACCACCCTGTCCTCGGCGTCGTACCGGAGACCGTGCGCGATCTCGCGGCCGAAGACGGTGTCCAGATGGGCGGCGACGACGATCGCCGGGGCATCGTCGCGCCGGCCACGGCGTAGGCACGACCAGAGATTCCCGACCTCCTGCTCGACGATCGTCAGGCCGTCGGCCCGCCACCACTCCCGGACCCTCTGGATCCGATCGGCTTCGTCGAGCGGGGGCGCCGGGATCATGGACAGCTCGAAGGTGCGCTCCACGACCCTCGACGATTCTTCCTCGCAGGCCGTCAGCAGGTCGCGATCGACGCCGGCGCTCGTCGGCGTCATCAGAAGGTCCTCCGGAGGATGTTGAGCTCGGCCAGGATCTGGACCGTGTCCTGGCCGAGCCTGGGTGCGGGTCCGGGGAAGGGCAGTGGGCCATCGATCTGGATGGGCGCCCCGATCACCTTCTGTCCTCGGTGATTCTCCGGATCGGACTGGACCTGTCCGAGCGCCGCGACTTGCGGGGAGGTGAGCACCTGCTCGAGGTCTCGGACCTCGGCGGCAGGGACGCCGTACTCCGCGAGCCTGGCGGTCCAGTGGGCGCGCGGGTGTGCCAGGAAGCGCTTCTCCAGCTCGGTGATCAGGTCGTCGAGATGGGCGACCCGGTCGGCATTGGTGAGGAAACGCTCGTCGTCGCGGAGCTCGGGAGCCTCGATCGCCTCGCACAGGCGATGCCACAGGTCCTCACTGCCGGCTCCCGCGAGTACGACGTGCCCGTCGCTCGCGCGATAGGCGCCGTACGGCGCGAAGGTCGGCGAATGGCTGCCGATCCGCCCCGGGACCTCGCCGTTGACGAAGTACGCCGGTGCGACGCTGGTGAAGCTGGCGACGGCGAACTCGAGCAAGGACGAACTGACGACGGCGCCCTTGCCCTGCTGCGTACGGCGATACAGCGCCGACACGATCGCCAGCGCACACGAGACAGCGCTGCCGATGTCGAGAGCGGGTACGCCCACCTTCACCGGACCGCTCTCCGGTTCGCCGGTCACCGACATGAGCCCGCCCTCCGCCTGGAGGATGAGGTCGAAGCCACCGCGACCCGCGTCCGGTCCGTGCTGGCCGTAGCCGGAGATCGATCCGTAGACGAGCGAGGGGTGGCGTTCGGTGAGACTGGCCGCGTCGAGACCGAGCTTCGTGAGGGAGCCCGGCCGGCCGTTCTCGATGAAGACATCCGCGGTGCCGATCAGCGCCTCCATCGCGGAGAGCCCTTCGGGCGTGCGCAGGTCGATCATCACCGAGCGCTTGCCGAGGTTCAGCGCCGCGAAGAGGGCGCTCTCCCCGTCGACGAAGGCCGTCCCCTGGTTGCGATAGGGATCTCCCTCCGGCGGCAGCTCGACCTTGATGACATCGGCGCCGAGCTGGGCGAGGAGGCTGCCGGTGTAGGCGCCGGAGACGAACCGGGTCAGGTCGACGACCCGGATGCCGCTCAGCGGGCCGGTCAGGTTCACCATGGCTGCGGCTCCCGGTAGACACCGAAGACCTCACGCATGACGTCGGAGATCTCCCCGAGCGTCGCGCCCACCCGGCCCGCCTGCATGATGTGCGGCAGGCTGTTGGTCCGGTCGACCAGCGAGGTACGCAGGGTGGCGAGCGCGGCATCGACCTCGGCCTGATCGCGGGAGGCGAGCCGGCGGGCGAGCCGTTCGCGCTGCCGGTCGGCGGCGGTCTCGTCGATCTCGAAGAGGGGCGGCGCCACGGTGTCGTCGTCGACGTACCGGTTCACGCCGACCTTCACCTTGCGGCCCGACTGGACGTCGCGTTCGTACTGGTAGGCGGACTCGGCGACCCAACGCTGCGGGATGCCCTTCTCGAGCATCTCCACGAGGCCGCCGCCCTCATCAACCTTGTTCACCAGGTCCCAGGCACGGGCTTCGAGCTCGTCGGTGAGCGCCTCGACGAAATAGGAGCCAGCGAGCGGGTCGATCACCTTCGCAACCCCCGACTCGTGGGCGATGATCTGCTGGGTCCGCAGCGCCAGGGTCACCGACTCCTCGGTCGGGATCTCCAGCGCTTCGTCGTACCCCATGACGTGGATCGACTGGGCACCGCCCAACACCGCGGCCAGGCACTGCAGCGTCGATCGGACGACATTGTTCAGCGGTTGCTGGGCAGTGAGCGTCGCACCCGAGCAGCCCGAGAAGAAGCGCAGCCGGGCCGAGTTCTCCTTCTTCGCGCCGAAGCGCTCGGTGGCGAGGTGGTGCCACATCCGGCGTGCCGCCCTGACCTTCGAGGCTTCCTCGAAGAGGTCCAGCTGGCTCGAGAAGTGGAAGGACAGCCGCGGCGCGAAGAAGTCGAAGTCGAGGCCTCGCGCCATGAAGGCCTCGGAATAGGCGATCGCCGAGGCCATCGTGAGTCCGATCTCCTGGATCGCATCGCAGCCGGCCTCACGGGCGTGATAGCCGGTGATGGAGATCCCGTTGAACCGGGGAAGGTGCTCCGAGGCATACTCGACCACGTCGGCGACGAGACGGATCGAGTGCTCCGGCGGGAAGATGAAGGTCTTCCTGGCAAGGAATTCCTTGAGGATGTCGTTCTGCAGGGTGCCGGCGACATCCTTCATGTCCGCGCCCTGGCGTTCGGCCGCGACGAGATAGAAGGCCAGGATGATCGGCGCCGTGCCGTTGATCGTGAAGTTCACCGACAGCTTGTCGATGGGCAGGCCCTCGAAGACAGTCTCCATGTCCTCGACCGTGTCGATCGCGACCCCGACCCGCCCGACCTCGGCGGCCACCTGCTCATTGCTCGAGTCGTAGCCCAGCTGGGTGGGCAGGTCGAAGGCGACCGAGAGCGCGGTCTGTCCCTGCGAGAGCAGGAATCGGTAGCGCTCATTGGTGTCCTCGGCCGACCCGTAGCCGGCGTACTGGCGCATGCTCCAGAGGCGTTCCCGGTACATCGTCGGATAGGGGCCCCGTGTGTACGGCGCCCGGCCCGGAAGCCCGAGCCGTTCTTCCAGCCCGGACTCCACGGAGTCGGCGAAGTAGATCGGCTCGAGAGGAATGCCCGAATCGGTGGTCACGATCTCGGCCTCGCGGGCTTCGTCACTCATGATCTTCAGTCCTCCGATGCGATTGCGAAGATGCGGGACACGAGATCGTCGATGGCGGTCCCCACGGGGAAGACATCGCGGACCCCCATCTCACGAAGGCGTACGACGTCACTCGGCGGGATGGTGCCGCCCACGACGATCGCCACGTCGTCGAGCTGTGCCTCGTTGCAGGCCGACAGCAGTTGCCGCGCCGCGTCGACATGGACCCCCGAGAGCACGGAGAGTCCGATGACGTCGACATCCTCGGCAACTGCTGCCGCGACAATCTGCTTCGGCGTCTGCTGGAGGCCGAGGTAGACCACCTCGGCGCCGGCGTCGCGCAGCGCCATCCCCACGACCTTCACGCCACGGTCGTGGCCGTCGAGGCCCGGCTTGGCGAGAATGATCTTGGGGCGAGACACGTCGGTCGTGGTCACGATCAGGCCTGTGGGCTCAGAGCACGGACCGCGAACTCGGTGTACACACGGGTGGCCTCGACCACGTCGTCGATCGACAGGTGCTCGTCGGGGCAGTACACGGGCTCCCCGCCGGGACCGAAGATCACCGTCGGCACCTTGTGGCCGAAGCTCGCGGTGTCACCGAGCCAGCTGGCAGCCTGGAGCGGCGGCTCGGCGCCGTTGCGCACCGACTTCACCGAGGCCCGCATGAGCTCGATGACCGGATCGCCCGGCTTCGCGAGATAGCCGCTCTTGACGTCGACCAGCTCGAGCTTCGCCTTGAAGCGCGGCTCGCGCTCCTGCGTCGCCGCGAGGCAGCGCTCGATCTCGGCACGGACCTCGTCGACAGTCACGCCGGGCTGGGGGCGGCAGTCCACGCGGATCACACACTCGTCGGGGATCATCGAGGGGCCGCCCGGCGGGAGGCCGCCATACACGCGACCCGGCGCCATGTACGTCTCCTCGCCGAAGAGATCGGTGATCCAGCTCTCGATCGCCGGGGTCAGCCGCGACTGGTCGAGCTCGATGATCGCGTGCGAGGCAAGCATGTTGGCGTTGACGGCCAGGGGCTTGTGACAGGTGTGCGCCGACTTCCCCTGGACGGTGATGTCGAAGTAGTACCGTCCGCGGTGGCCGAGGAAGATCTCGTTGTCGGAGAGCTCTCCGAGTACGGCGAGGTCGGCGTCGTACTCCTCGAAGTACTTGATCGAGCCGAGCTGGTCGCCCATGTGGTCGGAGACGGCAGCCATCGCGACCGTGCCGTTGAGGGGAACTCCGGAGTCGCGCAGCGCCTCCATCGCGACGATCTGGCAGACCAGCGCGGCCTTCATGTCCATGATGCCGTGACCGTAGATCGCATTGTCGATGATCTCGCCGGAGAAGGGCTCGGTCTTGCTCCATCCGATGGAGACGGGTTTCGTGTCCATGTGCCCGGTCATCACGACCCGCTTGCCCTCGCCGAAGCTGAGCTCTCCGATCGCGTTCGGCCGATCGTCGATGACGTCCTGGAGCCCGGCATTCTCGAAGCCCGCGTTCTTCATGTAGTCGGCGAGGAAGTTCGCCAGGGGGCCTTCGTCTCCGAGGATGCTCGGGATCCGGCACACCTCCTGCACGATCTCGGTCAGCTTGTCGTAGTCGATCGCGTCGACAGCCTTCCGGGCCGCGGCGTCGATGGCGTCAGTCATGTGGATGGTCCCTTCTTGCCACGAAGGCGATGAACGATCGATCTATTTAAGATCTGATATTCAATGTAGCGAAGAGCGACGATCTCCGCTACCTCTCGGGCAAGAATTCCGCGGAAGGCCGGGAGCCCTTTCCTGTCGGGCGAACGAGCATGACGCTGCGCCCGGCGACGCTCGACAGCATGCGATCGCCCGGCCATCAGAGGGTGCGCGTGCGTGCGCAGCGCAGCACTTCGCATCTGATGTGTGACAGAAGAGCGCATGGGTGGTCCCGCCGTACCGCCGGGCCTGGGCATCAGCCCAGGTTCACCATCACGTGCTTGAGCGAGGTGTACTCCTCGAGCGCGTAGCTCGACAGGTCCTTGCCGTAGCCCGACTGCTTGCAGCCGCCGAAGGGCATCTCCGGCGTCACCGGGAAGTGGTCGTTGACCCAGACCGTGCCGAAGGCCAGCGCCTTGGACATCCGCATCGCCCTGCCGACATCGCGCGTCCACACCGAGGCGACCAGCCCGTACGGCGTCGCATTCGCCGCGTGAACGGCCCCGGCCTCGTCGTCGAAGCACTGGAAGGTCACCACCGGGCCGAAGATCTCCTGCTGGACGAGCTCGTCGTCCTGACCCACGCCGGTGACGACCGTGGGCTGGAAGTAGTAGCCGGGCCGATCCACCGCAGCGCCGCCGGTGACCACCTCGGTGCCGGCGGACCGGCCGGCCAGCAGGTCGGCGACGCGATCGCGCTGGGTCCCGCTGATGAGCGGGCCGAGCGTCGTCGCCGGGTCCGCCGTGTCGCCGACGACGAGGCCTTCCGCGCCGCGCGCGACGGCCGCGACCAGTTCGTCGAAGCGGGAGCGGGCCACCAGCACCCGCGTGGCGGCCGTGCAGTCCTGTCCGGCATTCCAGAAGCCGCCCCCGATGATCGCCTGGGCCGCCGCAGCGAGGTCGGCGTCGGCGAAGACGACCACGGGAGCCTTGCCACCGAGTTCGAGATGGACCCGCTTCAGGCTGTCCGCGGCACTGCGTGCGATCGCCTTGCCGGTCGCGACCGAACCGGTCAGCGCGATCATGTCGACGTCCGCGTGGGCCACCAGTGCGGCACCGACGTCGTTGCCGCCCGCCACCACGTTGAAGACGCCCGGGGGCAGGACCTCGGCGGCAATGGCGCCCAGCCGCAGAGCCGACACGGGGGTGAGCGGCGCGGGCTTGAGAACCACCGTGTTGCCGGCCGCCAGCGCCGGGCCCAGCTTCCAGAGGGCCATCATGAGCGGATAGTTCCAGGGGGCGATCTGCCCGACGACGCCGACGGGCTCCCGGCGCAGCATCGAGGTGTAGCCGGAGAGGTACTCCCCCGCCGCCTTGCCCTCGAGGACCCGGGCGGCACCGGCGAAATAGCGCAGGCCGTCGACGCCGCCGTCCACCTCGAAGCCCACCGAGTCGAGGGGCTTGCCGGCATTGCGCGAGTCGTCGGTGATGAAGAGCTCGCGATGCGCCGCCACCGCGTCGGCCAGCGCCAGGAGTTTCTCGGCGCGCTGGGCCGGAGTGGTCTCCGCCCAGGACGACGCGGCCGTCCGCGCGGCCGCGACGGCATGGTCGACGTCGGTCGCGTCCGAGACCACCGCCGCCGCGAAGGCGAGTCCGGTCGACGGATCGGCCACCTCCTCGATGGTGCCCGATGCGGCCGGCACACACTCGCCGGCGATCACATTGAGAAAGGGATCGTCGTACGTCGGTTCCGTCATCGCCGTCCTCCTCGCGGCTCCTCGTCGAGGAGGCTGCCCAGGTAGTCGTTGGTGAACATCCCGTCGGGATCGAAGTCGGCACGAACCGAACGGAAGCGGTCGAGATCGGGATAGAGCCCGGCGAAGTCGCGAGCCGTGTGGGGATGCCACTTCCCCCAGTGCGGCCGGCCGCCGAACTGCGCGAAGACCCGGGCGCAGTCGGCGAAGAAGGCGGAGTTGTCGACGCCGAGCACTCCCGACACGGACATGGCGCAGGAGTCACGTCCGGAGAAGGGACTCATGAAGGCGCGATCGGCCGCGATGAAGCGCACCTCCACGGGCAGTGGGTGATCGGGGTGCTGCGAGCGGACCATGGATCGCAACTCACCCAGCGTCTCCTGCGCTCGCTCGATCGGAACCATGAACTCCATCTCGTGGAAGGTCGGCTCCGAGGGATCGGGAAAGACCGTGTGAGCCGGGCCGGTCCGGACCGGCTCGAGCTGTGCCGGTACGTCGCGATCGACCACGTCCATCGTGCGCAGCAGAAGGCTGTCCGCAGGCAGCGGCGGGTCGTAGTCGAACCAGGCCTGCGCGGCCGCGTCACTGGGGAACCAGTAGAACAGGAAGTGCCGGTGCCCGCCGAGAAGCTGCTCCCATCGGGCGGACAAGTCCTCCCAGCTGCTCGGTTCGAGGCGCGAGGACAAGCCGTACGCCGGCGCGACCTGGAGCGTGACCTCGGTGAGGATCCCCAGCGCTCCCAATGAGGTCTGCGCCGCATGGAGCCAGTCCGCCCTGCTCTCATCGACCGCCACGACCTCTCCGTCCGCACGCACGATCCGGGCACCGACCACGGCGCTCGACATCGACGAGAGCTCCCGCCCGGTCCCATGCGTCCCGGTGGCGATGGCGCCGCCGAGCTGCTGACCGTCGATGTCGCCCTGGTTGACCAGGCTCAGGCCTTCGCCCCACAGCATCGGCCCGAGATCACAGATCCGGGTGCCGGCACCGACCGTCACCCGATGCCGCTCACTGTCGACGGACACGAGGCCCGACAGGTTCCGGAGGTCGACGACCTGGCCGTCGGTGGACACGAGAGGAACATTCGAGTGTCCGGAACCGGCGGCGCGCACCCGCCAACCCTCGCGACGGGCACGGTTCACCGCGTCGACGACGGCCTCCTCGGATTCGGGGAGGACGACCTCGTGGGGATCACACGACTGATTGCTGTACCAGTTCTTCCAGTGCATGGGGGCTCTTCTCGGGCTCGGGGGATCGTGGGTGGCGGACCGGCTCAGCCGCGAAGAGCCGGCTCGGGGACCGCGAGATCGGGCCACTGCCGGCAGTGATAGGCCATGTCCCAGAAGGCGACCTCGAGCCGGCTCGCCGTGGCGAACTGCTCCTTCATGACGGCGCGGCGATCGGATCCGGCACGTTCCGCCATCTCGTCGAGACTGTCCTGCATCTGCTGGATGCGGCCGCCGTAGAAGTCACCGACGAAGAAGTCCATCCAGCCCGTGTAGAGCGAATCGGGCGCGATCTGGTCGATCATGCCGAGCGCGATCTCGCGGTAGCTGACCGCGCACGGGAGGATCACCGTCATCACGTCGAGGGCGTCACCCTTGTAGGCCGTCGACGTGAGGAAGGACGTGTAGGCCAGAGTCGTCGGCGCCATCGCCCGGTCCCCACCCCGGTCCGCCGCACCGAGATCGATCACGTGCTGCAGCAGTTCGCTGTTGCGCGGCAACTCGTTGTCCACGATGTTGTCGAGGGAATCCCGCAGCCAGGCGACCTCATCGACACGCGCTGCGCGAGCCGCACCGAGGGCCATGCACTTGGCGTACTCGATGAGATACATGCGGTCCTGCTCGAGGTAGAAGCGGAAGCGGTCCAGGCTCAGGACGCCGTGCGCCATGTCGCGCAGGAAGGGATGCCCGTGGAGGGACTGCCAGATCTCGGGGCAGGAATCCCTGAGCCAGTGGGTGGTGGGCTGGGTCACGAGCACGGACCTTTCCGTCGAGTTTCGAAGTTCAGAGCTGCGGCCGCAGCGGCCTGATCGGTGCCGGTAGAGGACGCCGCAGCGATCGCAGCGCGCAGGCGAGGACCGCGACGACGACGCCGGCTAGGGCTGGCAGCGGCACGCCGACCTGGGCGAGCAGCATCGCGATCCCGGTCAGCAGGACGAACCAGCCGAAGCCGATGCGCAACCTCTCCTCCGCGATGAGTCCGCTCATCCGGCCGCCGGCCACACTGCCGATCACCGCCACAACGGTGACGCCGAGGACCAGCCCCCAGGGAACGGAGATCATGGTGAGATAGCCGGCCAGGCCGGCGAAGGACTTCATCGCGATGACCAGCAGGGAGGTCCCGATCGCGGCGCTCATGGACAGTCCGCCGAGCAGGGTCAGCGCCGGCACCATCAGGAAGCCGCCACCGGCGCCTGCGAATCCGGTGACGAGGCCGACGACCAGGCCGTAGCCGAGCGCCGGTACGACGCGCAGGTCGTCGCGCCCCGGCTCCGCGTCGGTACGACGTCCGCGCAGCATCGCCGCCGAGGTGGCCACCATGACCACGGCGAAGCTGCCGAGGAGGAATCCACCGGGCAGACGGCCGCCCACGATGCCGGCCACGAAGCCGCCGACCATCCCGCTCACGCCGAAGAGGAGTCCGGTCCGCCACCGGATCCGCCGCGCCCGCGCGTGCATCACCACGCCGGCCGCCGAGGTCACGCCCACCACGAAGAGGGAGGCGGCGATGGCCTGCTTGGCGTCCAGGCCGGCGACGTACACGAGGATCGGAACCGTCAGGATGGAGCCGCCTCCGCCGAGCATGCCGAGCAGCACGCCCATCACCAGCGCGAGTGCCAGCACCGCGGTCAGGATCATCGGAACGACACCGCACCGCTCGTGATCGGGAGGCCAGCCGCGCCGGCATTGTCGACGTGATCGTCGACCGCCACCACATCGCGGCCCGCCGCCGCCAGCATCGAGGCCGCCAGCGAGGCTCGATAGCCGCTTTGGCAGTGCACCCACACCTCACCGGCGGGTACGTCGCCGATCCGGCCGCGCAGTTCGTGGAGGGGGATGTTGACCGCGCCCTCGATGTGCGACGCGGCGAATTCGTCGGTACGTCGTACGTCCAGGACCACCAGCGGTCGTGTGCGTACGGCGTCCGCCAGGTCGGTCATCGCGCCCTGCGTGAATCTCCCCAGCGGCCGGTCGCTCCAGCCGTGCGGAGAGCCGGTGGCCACCGCGACGGGCCGGTCGATCCCGATCCGGGCCAACTCCCGTTGCGCCCGGGCGAGGTCGTCAGTCTGCTCGGCCAGCAGGGTGATCGGGGTGTCCCAGTCGAAGGCCCAGCCGAGGTTCGTGGCGAAGGAGCCGTTCAGACCGAGATTGAGGCTGCCGGGCACGTGACCGGAGGCGAACGGGCTGCGCTCGCGGACATCGACGACCCATTCGCCGCGAGCGATGCGCTGCCGGATCTCCTCCGCGGTCGCGGTCGGCGGGATGGCGAGATCGGCCGCCTCCGGACCGGAGCGGTTGAGCGGAGCGATGTGGTCGTAGTAGGCCGGCCACTCACCCAGCTCGGCGAGCAGATCACGCGCGTAGGTCTCCTCGTCGTGGAGGAGCACCGGGTTCAGCGCCGACTCCGCGCCCAGCGTCGAATCGCCGCCCTCCGCCTGCGTCGCCGAGCAGAAGGACCCGAAGCCGTGCGTCGGGAAGAGCATCGCGTCCTCCGGCGCCAGTTCGAGGAGCCGCCGGGCCGACGCGTGCTGCAGCCGGACCAGCGCCGCGGTGTTCTCGGACCCGAGCAGGTCGGGCCGCCCGGTCGAGCCGTAGAGCAGGGAGCCACCACTGAAGACGGCGAGGCCGGTGCCCGTGAGGCGATCCCGAAGAACATAGGAGAGGTGCGTGAAGGTGTGGCCGGGTGTGGCCACGACCTGCACCTCCATGCGATCACCGACATCGAGCACCTGGCCGTCGCGCAAGGGCTCGCGTTCGAAGGAGACCTCGTCGGCGCCGTTGAGCAGATAGGTCGCGCCCGTCTCTCTGGCCAGGGCCAGCCCGCCGGTCACGTAGTCGTTGTGGACGTGGGTCTCGAAGACATGCGTCAGCGTGAGTCCCCATCGGTCCAGCTCCGCCAGCACGCGATCGATGTCGCGCTGGGGATCGACCACCCATGCGACCGACCCGTCATGCACGAGATAGGTGCGATCACCGAGCGAAGGGGTATCAATCGGCTGCACCCAGAGACCTTCGGCCGCCTCGCGCGACTCGCCCACCAGCTCGCTCATGCCCGACGCCCTTCGTCGACGCAGGCGAGCACCCGTTCGGCGAGCATCGGCAGGGTCGTCGGCCTGCTGCCGACGGCGTCCTCGATCGCACTCGCGATCGTCGCTGCACAGGGGCCGATCGGTGGTTCACCGATGCCGCGCGCATTGAACGGGCCCACTCCCTCACCGGACTCGAGGACCTCGACCTGGATCTCGGGGCAGTCCGCCGCGGTGGGGATGGCGTATTGATAGAAGGCGCCGGTGAGATTGACGCCCTCGTCGTACACGATCCGCTCGGAGAGCGCATAGCCCAGGCCCTGTACGACGGCACCGGCGATCTGCCCGCGCACACTGACCGGATTGATCGCGCGGCCGACGTCGTGACTTGCGACGTACCGGAGCGGCCGTACGGCACCCGTTCGCGTGTCCACCTCGATGTACGCCGCATGCGCGCCGAACGTGAAGTCGGGCACGATCCGCTCGGAGTCGATCAGTTGCTCGACCGGCTTCGCGGTCGGCGCGAAATAGGTCTTCATCGCATTGATCGCCACGCCATTGGCCAGGCACATCGCGACCACCTCGGGACGCGGCACGACGCCGTCGGGCGTGATCACCCCTCCCTCGGCCAGGGCCAGGTCCGAGCCGGCGTGTCCGGTGGCCCGGGCGACTCCCTCGATCAGCTGGTCGCGCAACTCCTGCGCCGCGATCAGCACCGCATTGCCCGACATGTAGAGCTGCCGGGTCGCGGTGGTGCGGCCGGCGAGCGGCGTCCGCGCGCTGTCTCCGAAGTGGACGGTCACGTGATCGATCGGTACGGACAGCACCTCCGCGGCGATCTGCGCCAGTGAGGAGACCTGCCCGCCACCGACGTCGGGGACCCCACAGCGGACTGTCAGGCCGCCGTCGCGTTCGCAGCCCACCCAGGCCGAGGCGGAGTCGTTCATCCACGCCACCCGCCCGTAGGGCTGCACATTGCAGGCGAGTCCGAGTCCGATGCGGTGCTCGGGCGAGGAGGGCTCGGGACGCGGACCGAGCCCCGCCAGGGCAGCATCGATGCACTGCGAGAGCCAGACCTCGGTCTCGATCGGCTGTCCGGCGGGAATCCGGTCGCCCTTGGTGAAGGCATTGCGCTTGCGCACCGCGACCCGGTCCTGACCGGTGGCATCGGCGATCTTGTCGATCTGCGCCTCATAGCCGAAGACGGGCTGCATGCCACCGAAGCCCCGGAAGGCGGAACCCGGCGTGTTGTTCGTGTACGCCGCCCGCGAGTGCACCCGTACGTTGTCGCATCGGTAGGGGCCGGCGGCGTTGATCGTGATGTACAGCAGGACGAATCCACTGAGCAGCGGATAGGCGCCGGCGTCGGAGACGATCTCGATGTCGTGGGCGAGCAGGACGCCGTCGGCTGTCGCCGCCGTCCGATAGCGCATCCGCACGGGGTGCCGCTTGGCGCGGGCGGTGAGGGATTCCTGCCGGCTCCAGGTCATCTTCACCGGACGGCCGGTGCGCTGCACCGCGAGGGCGATGTAGGGCTCGACGGTCATGTCCTCCTTGCCGCCGAAGCCACCGCCGAGGTACGGCGCCTGCACGCGCACCTTGGAATCGGCGAGCCCCACGACGTGGGCGATGCGGCGGTAGTGCTCGATCTCCTGGGTGGACACCCGGATGTTGATGACACCCTCGTCGTCGAGCCAGCCGATGCCGGTCTCCGGTTCCAGGTAGGCGTGGTCGACGACCTGGGCCTGGTAGTAGCCCTCCACCACGACCGCGGCCTCCGCGAAGGCGGCGTCGACGTCACCGCGGTCGATCTGCCAGGTGCTCAGCAGATTGCCGCCCTCGTGGACCTCCGGCGAATCCGGCCGCAACGCGTCGTCGGGATCGGACACCACCGGCAGCGCCTCGTAGTCGATCTCCACCATCGCCTCGGCAGCGGCCAGTGCCCGCTCGCTCTCCGCGACCAGCAGGGCCACCGGTTCGCCGTGGTAGCGGACCCTCTCGGTGGCGAGCACCCACGACGGCGGCAGGGGTCGGCCCTTGATGCCGGCCGTGTTGGTGGGGATCTCGTTGTTGGGGACGTCCTCGCCGAAGAAGACCGCGACCACTCCGGGTACCTCGAGGGCGGCACTTGCGTCGCGGGACACGATCCGGGCCGACGGCATCGGCGATCGGACCAGGCGGGCATAGAGCTGGCCGGCGATGTCGAAGTCGCCGGCGTACCGGGTCTTGCCGAGCAGCTTCTCCCGCGAGTCCTGACGCAGCACCGGGGTGTTGACCACTCGCGTGGTCGTCGACGTGGGGAGCGGAACCGTCTCTGTCATCGGGTGGCTCCTTCGGCAGCGGCCGCGACGACGGCGTCGACGATCGCCTGGTAGCCGGTGCACCGGCAGAGATTGCCGTGCAGGTGTTCGCGTACGACGGCGGGCGTGACCTGCTCGCCCGAGCGGAGCAGTTCGACGGCGGAGATCAACATGCCCTGGGTGCAGAATCCGCACTGGGCCGCGCCGGCCTCCCAGAACTTCCGCTGCAGGGGGCTGAGGTCCTCGCCCTCGGCCAGCGAGGCACTGGTCTCGACGGCGGCACCCTCGACCTGCAGCGCCAGCGTCGTACAACCGGTCGCCGACCGGCCGTCGACGAGAACCGTGCAGGTACCGCAGGTGCCCTCGTTGCAGCCCTCCTTGACCTCGTAGGCCTGGGCCTTCTCGCGCAGCCAGCGCACCAGGGTCGTGTCGGCGGGAGCGCGGCCGGTGACCTCTCTCCCGTTGAGAGTCAGCGTCATCTCAACATCACTCATCGTTGTCACCTCCCGTGGGCACGCAGGCATCGCGAACCGCGCGGACGACCATGGCCTCGACCAGCCGGGCCCGATCGGCTCCGCTGCAATAGGGGTCGTCGCCGATCTCCAGGTCGCCGGCCAGCCCGGCCACGACCTCATCGACCTCGTCCGGGGAGCGACCACGCAGGCGCTCCTCGAGATCGGTCAACCGCAACGGCCGGTCGGCGGCGCCGGTGACCGCCACGGCGATCTCCTCGATGCGACCATCGGCGATCCGAGCGCCGGCAGCGGCCGAGGCGAGGGCGAAGTCGCCGGAGCGGCGTGCGTACTCGTGGAAGCCCCAGCCGTGATGCGGTCGCATCGGCACCCGGACGGCCGCGACGAGTTCACCGACGGCGAGATCGGTCTGGTAGTAGCCGAGGGAGAAGTCCGTGGCCGCACACCACCGTTCCGCTCCCCGGCTCAGCACGAGGACCTCGGCATCGAGCGCATGGCAGCAGACCGGTAACTCCGCGGCTGCGTCGCCGTGGGCAACGGAACCACCGATGGTGCCGCGGTTGCGGATCCGCCGGCTCCCGATGTGCTCCGCGGCCATCACCAGCAGCGGGGCGTGCCGGCGTACCAGCGGGTGCGTCGAGAGCTCGTGATGGGTGACGGCCGCACCGATCAGCAGGTGCTCGTCCTCGACCTCGATCGCCCGCAGCTCCGGTACGGCGGACACGTCGACCAGGAAGGCCGGATTGGCCAGGCCGAGATTCATCATCGGCACCAGGCTCTGCCCGCCCGAGATCGGCCGGGCATCCTCGCCGCCCTCCTCCAGGAGGATCAGCGCCTCGGGCACGGACCTGGCACGTTCATAGGCCATCGAGGGCAGCTCAGGCATCGGCACGTCTCCGGTGGCGGACGAGGCGTCGTACGGCGAGAAGGACCAGCACGCCGGCGATCGCCGCGACGGCGCCGCGCACGCGCGCCGGAACCACCGAGCTGTCCAGCAGGTTGATCGGCTGCGCAGTGGGCGTAGCTCCCGGCGTCCGGGCGGTCTCCCCCGCACCCGACTCCGGCGCCGTGTCACTCGCGATGGTCGTCGCAAGACAGCCGGCGAACTGCTCCATCACCTTGGCACTGACCTCGTTGATCGGCCCGCGCCCGAGCTGGGCGACACGCCCGGTGATGTCCAGGTCGGTCGACAGGTTCACCTGGGTGCCCTCGGGGACCGCGGCGATGCTGGCCTTGATCTTCGCGCGTACGGCACCGCCGCCGCGACCGTCACGACCACTTGCCTCGATGGTGGCGATCTTGTTCAGGTCGTCCTTCACGACGAACTTCGCCTCACCCGCATAGGTCAGATTCATCGGGCCGATCCGGATGGCCACCTTGCCGACGAGGGTCTCGCCGTTCACCGCGTCAACCGATGCGCCCGGCAGGCACGGCGTGACCCGGGGAAGATCGGTCAGGAACTCCCAGGCCCGTTCCAGGTCCGCGGGCACGGTGAATTGGTTGTCGATGCGCACGTCGTACTCCCTTATCGGCGTGATGGGTGGACCGCGATGGCCTGGACCTCGAGCAGCCAGGCCGGGTCGAGGAGGGCCGGAACCTCCACGACGGTGCTGGTCGGGCGGTGCTCACCGAGGTGGCGGCCGCGGACGGCCGAGACCGCGGCCGCATCGGCGGCATGGCAGAGGTAGGTGGTCAGCGAGACGAGGTCCGACATCTCCAGACCCTCGTCGGCCAGGCAGGCCCCGAGATTGGTGAAGACGAGCTCCGCCTGTGCCGTGACATCGTCCGCGGGAGGACGACTCCCGTCGGCGCCCACCGGGACCTGCCCCGACACGAAGCACAGGCCGGCGGCCGTGATCGTCTGGGCATAGGCCCCTAGTGGCGGCGGCGCCGCGCTCACTGGTGCTCCTCGACGGGGTTGTCGGCGTGCTGTGACCACTCCGACCACGAACCGTCGTACATCGCGAGATCGGTGAATCCCGCGTTTCGCAGGGCGATCAGGACAGCGGCCGCGGACACGCCGCCACCGCAGTAGAGAACGGCAGGGCGATCCGGTTCGACCCCTGCCTCGGCGGCCAGTCGCACGATCTCCTCGCCGCGCTTGTAGCGGCCGTCCTCGCCGATCAGCGTCGTCGAAGGCAGTCGGCGCGCTCCGGGGATGCGGCCGGCGGAAGCGCGGAAGGTCTCCTCCATCCGGCAGTCGACCAGGCTGATGCCGTCGTCACCGAGCCGCTCGCGCACCTGGGACATCTCGCGCCGCAGGGCACGCGGACTGCCGGGACGGAAGTCGCCCGGGCTCGGTGCGCCGTCGGCCGGGTCCGTCGACACGCTGAGGCCCGCACGCTCCCACGCGGGGAATCCCCCGTCCAGTACGGCGACGCGCTCGTGTCCGTTCTGCAGCAGCGCCCAGGCGAGACGAGATGCCGTGAAGAGGCTGTTGTCGTCGTATGCGACAACCATGGTGTCGTTGCCGATTCCCAGCGCCGACATCGCCTCGGCGAATGCCTCCGGTTCGGGAAGCATCCCCTCGACACCGTCGACGGCGACACCCCAATCCGTGAGCCAGTCGGCGTGCACGGCGCCGGGTATGTGGCCCTCCAGCCACTGGTCGCGCCCGTTCGACGTGTCCGAGAGCGCGGCCCGGCAGTCCACCACCCGTACGTCGTCCCGGCCGAGCATCTCGGCCAGTGCCGTCGGGTCCAGATACGTGTCGGTCATCGCGATCACTCGGGGAGCGTGCCGACGCGGCCCATCTCGAAGGCCTCGGTCATGTGCAGTGGCAGGACATTGTCGCCACCGATCTCCTTGAGTCGCACCATCTGGTCGTAGGCCTCGAAGAGATCGGTGTGACCACCCGGCGGGATGACCTGGAAGTGCTCGGACTCCTCCTCGGAGGGATAGAAGTTCTCCTTGAGCACGCACATCCCGGCGATGACGAAGGTGCCCTCGCTCGTGCGGATGATCGCTGACTGGCCCCCGAAGGTGTGGCCAGGAGACAGTATCAGGTCGAAGCCCTCGGCTACCTGGTGCGCGCCGTCGAGCAGG
>JASLCW010000371.1 GCA_030151765.1 Marmoricola sp. | reverse complement strand
GGGAGCGGATCCGGCAGATCGAGTCCAAGACGATGTCCAAGCTGCGCCACCCCAGCCGCTCCCAGGTCCTGCGCGACTATCTCGACTGAGAACGGGCCGGCTGCAGGGCCGGCGATCCGCGCAGACATTCAGGGGATGCGCGCGGTCGCGGTCCTGCTGGTCGTCGCCTACCACGTCTGGCCCGACAAGCTCACCGGCGGCTATGTCGGCGTTGACGCCTTCTTCGTCATCTCCGGCTTCCTGATCACGAACAACCTGATGTCCGGCCGGCTGGTCGGCGTCCGCTCCGTCGGGCTCTTCTGGGTACGCCGGATCCGCCGGCTGCTGCCCGCCGCCCTGCTGGTGCTGGCGGTGACGCTGGGCCTCTCCCGGCTCTTCGCGAACGAGACCCGGTGGCTGGACACCGCGAAGGCGGTCTTCGCGGCCGCGGTCTACGGCCTGAACTGGCGCCTGGTGTCGACCTCGACCGATTACCTGGCCGCGAACGCGGTGCCGACGCCGGTGGAGCACTACTGGTCGCTCTCGGTGGAGGAGCAGTTCTACGTCGGCTGGCCGATCCTGCTGCTGATCGCCTCGCTGATCGCCGTACGGACCAAGGCGCGTCGCGAGCTGGTCTGGTCGCTCGTCATCCTCGCAGTGCTGGGCGCCTCCCTCGCCTATTCGGTCCATGCGACGGCGACCTCGCCGGCCGGCGCCTATTTCCTCACCACCACCCGCGTGTGGGAACTCGCCGCGGGCGGTGCCCTGGCGACGCTGGCGCCCTGGCTGAAGCGCCCCGGCAATGCCTTCGTGGCCGGCGCGGTCGCCTGGCTGGGTCTCGGAGCCGTGGGCTACGCGGCGGTGCGCTTCGACGCGCAGACCGCCTTCCCCGGCTGGATCGCGATCATCCCGGTGCTCGGCACCGCGGCCTTCCTCTGGGCCCACGCCGAGGGCCGCGCATCGCCTCTCCTGATCCTGGGCCGCCAGCCGGTGCAATGGACCGGCAATGTCTCCTACTCGGTCTATCTGTGGCACTGGCCGCTGCTGGTGCTGGCGCCGGACATCATCCAGCACCCGTTGCGGCTCTCCGACCAGCTCGGACTGGTCGGCCTCACCCTCGCCCTCGGCGGCCTCACCAAGCGGCACATCGAGGACCCCTTCCGGCAGGTCCGGCCGGGCGTGCCGCTCTATCGCACCTTCGTCTTCGCCGTCGCCGGCATGGTCGCCGTCGCCACCGGCTGCCTGGCGCAGATCAACGAGGTCGACCACCTCCAGCAGACCGAGACGAGCGCGCTCGCGAAGACGGTGCACAAGGCGGGCTCCTGCTTCGGTGCCGCCGCACTGGACAATCCGGCCGACTGTCCCCGACAGGTCGCCGGGCCCGTCGTACCGGCTCCGGCGCTGGCCGCCAACGACCAGCCACCCGTCTTCGGCAACGGCTGTCTCGTCGCGCAGCCGTACCGCGAGGTCAAGGTGTGCCATGTCGGCTCCGGGCCGACCCGGGTCGCGCTGGTCGGCAACTCCCATGCCGCGCAGTGGTACCCGGCGCTGGCGGTGATCGCCCGTCAGCTGCACCTGACGATCGACACCTATGTAGCCGCCTCCTGTGCCCCGACCGACGCCTCGCTCGACTTCACCCAGGACCGCAATGCCAGCGGCTGTCGTTCCTGGGTGGACAAGGTCGTTGCGGCCACCTCGAACCCGCGCTATGCGCTGGTCGTCGTGAGCGCGCGCAATGTCTATCCCGTGCGCGGCTACACCGCCGAGACCACCTACGCGCCGCTCGAGAGCGGTTTCCGCTCGGTGCTGCAGACCTGGTCCCGGGCAGGCCGGAAGGTGCTGGTGATCCGGGACACCCCCTTCATCAGCACGACCGAGGGCTACATCCCCAACTGTGTCGCCGAGCACCCGAAGAGCCAGAACCGCTGCTCCGGCCCGCGCTCGTCGTGGCTGCCGGCGGACCCGCTCGCGGCGGCCGCCGCCGACGTCAACGGCGCGAGCGTGGCCGACCTGTCCCGCTTCTTCTGCGGTCCGCGCCGCTGCTACGGCGTCAACGGCGGGGTGATCAGCTACTTCGACGGTTCCCACCAGACGGCGACGTACAACCGCACGCTGGCGCCGTACCTGCTGCCGGCGGTACGCCGCGCGCTCGGTCGCTGACCCACTGCAACCTTCGAGGCTGTTCCGGCGTCCTGAAAGGTGACAGGGTCATCGGAGACGGACGGAGCAGTGCTCATGGCGGTACGACTACTCGGGGCAGTCGTCGCGGCAACAGTGGCGGCGGGGATCGGCCCGGCAGGGCCGGTGATTGCGGCGCCGGCGGGGGAGGTGCCGGTGATCGTCGGCGCCACGAAGCCCTCCCTGACCTCGTTCGGGCGTGACGGGCTGTTGCTGCTCGCCGATGGTGCAACACCGGTGAATGCGAGCAATACCGCGCTGCTGGCCCGCGCGAGCGGCGACGGGTGCAGGTGGGGGAGCACGGTGCGGCTCGGCTCGGTGTCGCCGTACGGCCTGCGCGCGGTGGCCCTGAACGGCCGCGGCGAGGGCGCGGTGATGTGGAGCCAGGTGGTGGGGCAGGGCGGGCGTACCTACGTCCGGCTGCGCCACGCGAATGGCTCTTGGGCGGCGCCGTACCGAATCCCGCACGCGGGCTTCGGCTACGCGGGCAGCGGCACGGTCGCGGTCAATGCCGGTGGCACGGTCGTGGCGATCACCCCGCGCGGCTATGGCCGATCCTTCCTGTCGATCCACCGCCCCGGTGGTCGCTGGAGCCGGGTGCAGCTGCCGCGCGTCTTCGCCAACCCGACCTCGATGGCGGTCGACCGTCGCGGCGGCATCCACCTGACCGAGGCCTTCGTGCCGCGGGGCGGCGCGGGCACGGTCTACGTCGGCTATCGATCGCCGTCCGGGCGGTGGAGCAGCGCTCGCGCGCGGGTCGGGAGCATGGTCGAGGATGCGCGGCTGCTGGTGACACCTGCGGGCGCGGAGACGCTCGTGGTCGGCCGGGCGAGCCGGCGCTGGATGTCCACTTTCGACACCGAGGCGTACTGGTCGACGCAGTACTCGGTCTTCCGGCGTACGACGCCGAAGGCGCGCTGGCGCGAGGTGTGGCACCGGATGGGCGCCACCGGGATGATCGCGACGGCGTCCAACGGGCGAGTCCGGCTGCTCTGGACCCAGCTGGCCGATCGCAACCAGCACCACTCGCCGGCGACGCTCCGGCTGCAAACGAGGGGACTCGCGAAGGGCGCCGAGGTGCACACCCTGGCAACGCAGCGCACCAACCTCCGCACGAAGCGGTGGGACTGGGGCGCCGACTTCGCCACCGCCCTCGCGCTCGGCCCGAAGGGTTGCCAGGTCGAGGTTTGGCGCGCCGACGCCGAGGGGCAGACGTACGGCGGACTCTTGACGAGCCTGACCGCCGGACACGGGGCCACCTACCCGGACCCGACGCCCGCGCGCGCGGATCTGGAGGCAGCGACGGTCTGCGCCAACGGGGGGCACGCCTTCCTCGCCAGGACTGCCAACCAGAAGCTCGACATCCAGGACGATGGTCAGTACGTCGTCGGTGGCGATGTCATGGTCTCGCGGCTGCGCTGACCCGATCGATGTCGGGCGTGGCCGCACGATGGGCGGCGTCGGCACCACACAGGAAACCGGGGCTCCACACGTGATGCATCGTGTGTGCAGCCCCGGTTCGGATGGATCACATGGGAAACCTGTTGCCCGTGGGACTAACCCAGGGCGACGAGGGCGACCGTGGCCGCGCACAGTGCCAGTCCGATCGCCTGTGCACGGTGGACGTGCTCGCGCAGGAGCGTGATCGCCATGACGACGGTCGCGGCGGGATACAGCGAGACGATGACGGACGAGACGGTCAGCATGCCGCGGTGGGTGGCCAGCAGGAAGAGCCAGATCGCCGTGGCGGCCAGCAGCCCGCCGACCAGGCCGGTGAACTCGGCCGGTTTCCGCGGCCACGGGTTGCCGCCCATGACGAAGCAGGTGATGATCACCGCGACGACGGAGACAACCTCGGCCGTGGCGAGTGGCCAGTAGCCGGCGTGCTCGGGTACCTGCGCCAGGCCCGCGAAGCTGAGGCCGAAGCCGAGGCCGGCGACGATGCCGTCGAGGGCTCCGTTGGGGCCCTTGGTGGCCCGCGTGACCGCTCCTTCGGGGGCCTCGCTGGCCACCAGCCAGATCGCCGGGAAGGCGAAGGCGATGCCGAGCCAGACGATGGCGCCGGGTCGCTCACCGACGACGACGCCGGCGAAGACCGGAACCGCCGCGGCGCCGATGGCGGAGACCGGTGCGGCGACCGCCATCCGACCCGAGGCCATGCCCCGGTAGAGGAAGCCGGTGCCGGTCCCGGCGCCGACGCCGGCAAGAGCCGACCAGGCGAAGTGATGAGCCGACGGCTCGCCCGGAATCAGTACGGCGAGGATGACCGAGCCGATCAGGGCGCCGATGCAGGCGGTCAGCGCGATCGGCCACAGCGAAGCGCGGCGGGACATCAGTCCGCCGACGAAGTCCGAGACGCCGTAGGCCAGCGCGCCGGCGAGGGCGAAGAGGATCGCGATCACGCCGCCAGCGCTCCGATCAGCCAGACTGCGGCGGCGCCGACGCCGGCCGCGAGTTCGATCAACATTCCCAGACCGAATGCTCTCAGAGCCGCGACCGTGGCCGGCCATGCGGTCTCGTGCCCGCGGGTGCTCAGCTGATCGAGATAGATGCCCAGCGCGAAACCGACCGGCAGGCCGACGATCGGGACCACGAAGAAGCCGACCACGCCGACCAGGCCGCCGATCACGAAGGTCCGTGCGCCGACACCGCTCACGTGCAGCTTGCGCCCGGGGTAGAGGTACTTCAGGACCACCCCCGCCACCAACAGGACGAGTGCGATCGACGCACAGGTCAAGGCGACGGCGCCGCCCGTGTGCCAGGCCCAGCCGAGTACGGCGAGGCCGACCAGTGAGGTCCCGGGCAGGAAGGGGATCAGTACGCCGACCAGCCCGACGGCGATCAGGAAGCCGACGAGAAGATCAACGCCCACGGGCGGTGGGCTCAGTGCTCCCCGTCGCCGGCCGTCGACGGCGTGTCGGAGAGCTTGTGCGTCTCGTCGTGGAAGTCGGCCGCGATCTCGCGAAGCTTGTCGCCGTGCTCACGGGCGTGGTGGGCGCAGAAGAGCAGTTCGCCGCCCGCCTGGAGGCGTACCCGGAGGTAGGCCTGGGCGCCGCATCGGTCGCAACGGTCGATGGCGCTGAGCGGGATCTCGCTCGGTGCGGTTGCTGTGCTCATGGTGTGCCTCCTCGTCTACGACCGGATCAACGGTGCTGTGGTCCACATGATTCCCGGGATCGCCGACTGTTTTCGTGGTCG
>JASLCW010000363.1 GCA_030151765.1 Marmoricola sp. | reverse complement strand
GTGGCGTACCTCGGCGCGGTCGTCGAGCCGCTCTTCCTTGATTCGGTTCTGGGCCCACTCGGCCTGCCGCGCCGAGAGCGTCACTCCGAGCGCGGTCACCCCGTAGTTCCTGACCGCGTGCCGGACCATGCCGCCCCAGCCGCAGCCGACGTCGAGCAGTCGCTGTCCGGGCTGGAGCCCGAGCTTCTTGCAGACCAGGTCGTACTTGTGCGCCTGAGCCTCCTCGAGCGTCGCGTCCTCGGTCGGATAGCAGGCGCAGGTGTAGGTCATCGAGGGACCGAGCACCATCTCGTAGAAGCGGTTGGAGACGTCGTAGTGATGGTGGATCGCCTCGGCATCGCGCTCGGGCGAGTGCATGAAGCCCTCCATCACGCGCCGCCACCGCGGCAGGTGCTCCTGGGTCGGCACCGGCGGCGGCTTGAGGTGGCTGATCCCCACCGCGCGCAGCAGGTTGACCACCTCGAGCGGCGACGGCACCCGGAACTTCAGGCCCTCGCTGCTGCCCTTCACCGCCATCAGGGCGGTGTAGGGGTCGCCCGGGTGGGCGCCTTCGAGCTCGAGGTCACCCATGACATAGGCACGCGCGAGGCCGAGGTCGCCCGGAGCGGTCAGCAGATAGGAGAGCCCGCGCTCGTTGCGCAGGTTGAGCCCGAAGGGGGCGTCGACCGGTCCGGCGTGGCTGCCGTCGTACGCCGTGAAGCGGAAGGGAAGGTCGCCCACCAGCAGGGAGCTGAAGGCATCAGCAATCGTCGGCGTGGATGAGAAAAAACTCATCGGCGTCGCACCGCCTTGTCGTAGAGAGTGGTCAATCGGTCATCGGGGTCGTACTGCTTCTTCACCGAAGCCAGGTTGGACCCGTTGTAGAGCGCGTCGAAGGTCTCCCTGTCGTAGAAGGCCTCCGAGTAGAGGGACTTGTGTCCGTCGAGGTCATGAACGCGTTCCTCGATCTGACGATTCCGCGGCGCGTTGACGGCATCGGGCCCGACGTGGACCGTGCCCCAGAAGCCGGCGTTGACGTAGACCTCGCCGGCCCGCAAGGGGTACGTCGGCCAGGCGTCGTGGGACATCAGCGGGCACAGCCAGACCGGACGCATGCCGATCTCGGCGTCGAACCAGTCGAGGAACTCGGGCAGCCGCCCGACGGGCACCTCGATGTCCTGGATGACCCGCTCCCGCAGCGGCCGGCCGGCGCGCTTGTCGAGGCGATCGGCGATGGAGAAGCGGCGGTCGAGCGCGACGAGCTTGTGATAGACGTCCGAGCGCTTCCAGCGCCGCGGCCACCAGCGCCGGATCTTCGGGTCCTGGACGCCGAAGGCGCCCGAGCACCAGAACCAGTCGGTGTCCCAGCGCCAGATGTAGTCGTTGATCGTGAGTACGTCGGTGCAGCGCTGCTGGATGGACCGGTAGTAGATGTCCATGCCGGTGTAGTCGCTGGGCCTCTGCGGGCGGCCGTCGAGGTCCTCGGCCCGATCGGTGAAGGTGGCCAGCGTCAGGTAGTACTCCCCCGGCGCGAAGGCCACGCCGTCGAGACCGTCGACGCGATGGCCCGACCATTCCCGCTTCTCGCAGATCTCGGTGATCGCGTCGACCAGCGCCTGGGCGTCGTCGAAGGCGACGTGGCGCAGCGCGACATAGCCCGGGACCGGCTCCAGCTTGATCTTGAGCCGGGTGGCATAGCCCAGTGAGCCGTAGGAATTGGGGAAGGTCCAGAAGAGATCGGCGTGCTCGCCCGAACGCGAGCAGGTGACCACCTCGCCGGCGCCGGTGAAGATGTCCATCTCGAGGACCGACTCGTGGGGCATGCCGTTGCGGAAGGAGGTCGACTCGATGCCCATGCCGGTCACGGCGCCACCGAGGGTGATCGTGCGCAGCTGCGGCACGACGTACGGGATCATGCCGAAGGCGAGCGTCTCGGCGACCAGGTCCTCGTAGGTGCAGACGCCCTGGACATCGGCCGTCAGTGCCACCGGGTCGATCTCGATGACGCCGCCGAGACCGGAGACGTCGAGGCCCGGGGCGGCGGAGGCCTCACGCGGGCGGAAGAGGTTGGAGGTCCGTTTCGCGAGCCGCACCGGCGCGCCCGCGGGCAGTGCCGCGTACGACGCCTGGAGTCTGCCCACTGCCTGCCGGTGCTTCTCCCACCCGACGAGCACGTCTCCACCTCCCGAACTGGTTGTACAGATCAACCGTAGCGATCTCTCAACTCAGCCTAGACACCGGGGGCCACCGGTAGCTACTCGAAGGCGGCGCGGACTTCGTCTTCGGTCAGGCCGTAGTCGGCCAGGTCGTAGCGGTGACTCGGGCGCTTGCCGCCCTTGCGCGACTCGTCGTCGATCGCCCGTACGGCGGCGTCGACCTCGGGAGTCCACTCGATGCCGAAGCGGTCGTAGATCGAGCGGGTGGTGCCGACCGGATCCCCGACGAATTCGCGATAGTCCACGTCGACGAACTGGCTCTCGTCGTACTTCGGACGGGCCTCGTTGAAGGCACGCGCCGAGCGGGCCAGCATGTCCAGCTGGGAACGGCCGATCCCCTTCCCGACGAAGGTCGTCGAGTGGCCGGCGGTGGCCTCGGCGGACAACGAGCAGGCGGAGGCGATCGAGGTGACCGGGTCGCGGAAGGTACGCACGATGAGCGCGTCCGGGTAGATCGTCATCAGCGCATCGAGCGCGGCCAGGTGCGAGGGGTTCTTGAGCACCCAGCGCTTGTCGGCGTCGTTGAGCCCGATCAGCTGGAGGTTCTCGCGGTGCCTCTGGTAGGCGTCGGTCCAGTCCTGCTCGGCCAGCCACTCCGAGTACTGCGGCACCAGGGCCAGCGACTCGTAGCTCAGCGACTTGCCGGTCTGGCGGAGCAGCCGCCAGCACTCCTCCACCGAGGTCGCATCCATGTAGTGGATGCCCATGAACTCGGGATTGTCGATGTGGTGCTCGGAGAAGGCCGACTGCATCGCCGTGAAGATCGGGTCGCTCTCCCAGGTGGCCCGCGGCGGACGGACCTGGGGGAACTCGGTCAGCCAGAGCTCGAGCCCCTGGTGACGCGGATCGGCGGTGAGCAGGCGGTGCAGCGCCGTCGTACCCGTCCGCGGCAGGCCGAGCACGAAGATCGGCCGCTCGATCGCCACCGCGGTGTGCTCAGGGTGCTCGGTGAAGCGGAGTTGGGTCAGCATCCGGCCGACCAGCGCGCTCTTCACCTGGGAACGCTGGAAGTAGTTGCCGACCGGAGTCAGTCCCGCCTCCGGCGAGGCCAGGTCGTCGAGCAGGATCTCGAATGCCTCCCGGAAGTTGTCGCCCTCGCCGAGATCCGACAGGCCCGTCGTCCGGGTGGCCGCCGCGACGATGTCGTCGAAGGAGCCGACGTCCTCACGCTCCCGCATGGAACTCCCCGCAATCGACGTTGAGGATCTGGCCGGTCACCGCGCTGGCCAGGTCGCTGGCCAGGAAGAGGGTCGCGCGAGCGACCTCGTCGGGGGTGGCCAGGCGCTTGAGGTCGGTCGGCGCAGCCTTCTCGTCGTAGACGTCCTGGTGGGTACGGCCGCTCTCCGAGGCGATCCAGTCGAAATAGGCCTTGTTGACGTCTTCATAGATGTACGACGGCGCGACCGAGTTGACCCGGATGCCGCGCGGGCCGAGCTCGGTGGCCAGCGACGACGACAGGTGCGCCAGCGAGCCCTTGCTCAGCTTGTAGCCCGAGTACTCCGGCTGGCTGCTGTAGATCACGCAGGAGTTGATGTTGATGATCGAGCCCTGGCTCGCGGCGAGCGCGTCGGCGGCCAGCGCCGACAGCCGCAACGGCGCGAAGACATTCGTCTCCTGGGCGGCCCGGAGGCCCTCCAGGTCGAGCGTGCTGATCGGGTCCATCGGCGGGATGCCGAAGGCATTGTTGATCAGGCAGTCGATCCGCCCGAATTCGGCGACCGCCGCGTCGATCAGCCCCTTGCGCGCCTCCTCGTCGTTGATGTCGGTCGGCACGCAGAGCGCCCGACGGCCGTGCTCGCGCACCACCTCCGCCATCTTCTCGAGGCGCTTGGGCGTCCGGCTGGCGAGCACGAGGTCGGCACCCATCAGGGCAGCCTCCTCCCCCAGCGCCCGGCCGAGACCCGGGCCGACCCCGGAGAGAACGACAACTTTGTCCTGCAGCAGCGGAACGGTCACGAAATCATCCTTCTGGCAATGCCCACCTGGCGGGCTTCGATTCGGGCGGCGTACTCATCGGGTGTCACATCTTGTCCGGTGACGCGGGCGGCGACCTCCTCGAAGGGCACCACCTCGACCTGCGGGCCGTCGGCCTCGGTCAGGTCGCGGGTGAGACGCTGCCAGCGCAGCATCATCACGCCCTGTGGGTGACCGGTGGCCTCCAGCCAGTTCGCGACACCGGGATCGCGCTCGCTGATCACGTAGCGCAACTTGCCGTCGGCGTCCGCGTGCGACTGGGAACGGCTCAGCGAGGTCTGCCGGTGCTCGTAGTCGGTCGAGATGTACCAGCGGGAGCCGATCTGGATCGCCTGGTACGGCGCCGCCTCGCAGACCGGGACGGTCACGATCATCGCCTGATCGTCCGTCAGGTCGTAGTGACCGATCGAGGAGAACTGGCTCGCCAGGCCACCCGGGGTGGACTTGGGAACCGTCAGCGTGTTGACCGGCTCCTTGTAGGTGAACCACTCGGGGAAGGCGAACCAGGTGTGGATCCGGCCGGTGAGCAGCTTGGCGGCAACGCCGTACCGCTTGGCGACGCGGCCGGGATCGAGCGCGGGACGCGGCCTGCCGGCGGTGTCGAGGCGCTGGATCCGCAGGGTGCCGCGCTGCTCCGCGTTCCAGTCGTCGTACACCTCGCGGACGATGAGCGTGCTGCCCTTCTTCAACCCGAGCTCCGGGCCGAAGCGCCATTCGAAGGAGCCGTCGGCCTTGATGTCCAGCTCCCGGTCGTCGAAGGCCGCGACGGTGTTCGGTGCTCCGTCGGAGCTGTAGCCGCCGTCCATCACCTGGAAGGAGAGGTCGGCGGTGCTCCCCCGCGTCCCGCTGACCAGGTACGACGCGCCCTCGTCGAGATAGGCGTTGAAGTAGATCGCGTCAGGGTTGTCGAGTCCCTGCCGGGCGTACTGGTGCGTGGGGTTGATCAGCACCGGGTGCTCGAGGTCGTAGTCGAAGGCCATCTGGACCGCCGACCGGATCGAGCCGGCCAGGTAGTCGTAGCCCTCGGCCCGCTCCTGGTCGTTGATCTCGAACGGGGGGTTGGCGATCAGCCGCTCGGCCTCGCGCACCGCCTCGGCGAACGCCTCC
>JASLCW010000351.1 GCA_030151765.1 Marmoricola sp. | reverse complement strand
CCGAGGTAGTGCGCGACCACCATGCTCGGCAGCGGCTTGAAGAGCCGCTCCACGATGTCGCCGCCCCCGTCCGCCCGCAGTCGCTCGAGGCGCTCCACGACGAAGGCCCGTACGGCGGGCTCCACCGTCTCGACCTGCCGCGGGGTGAATCCCCGGCTGACCAGCCTCCGGAAGTCGGTGTGCACCGGCGGATCGGTCATCACCATCGGCGGGTTGTCCGCCAGCCCGATCGCATCGAGCTCGCCGTACTCGGTGGTCAGCCCGGCCGTGGAGGTGAAGGTCTCGTGGTCGCGCACCGCCGTGTAGACGTCACGATGCCGGGTGAGCACCCAGTAGTCCCCCTCCGCGACGTGGTGCACCGGGTCGTGCTCGCGCAGGGCGGCGTACATCGGCCACGGGTCGGCCCAGGTCTCCCCCGACCTTGGTTCGAAGACCGGGAGAGCATGAGACACATTCATCGTCATGTCTCATTGTTTGTACAAATAGCATACAGGTGTCAATGCTCACCTGGGAAACCTGGTGACATTTTCGAGCAGTGTGACGCTGATCAAGTAACACAGCCTCGGGAGCTTGGGCTCCTGTGTCGAAAGGAATGCAATGTCCCGGATCCGCACCGCCGCCGTCGCCATCGTCTCGACCGTCGCCATCGGCGGCCTCTCCACCGTCGCCGCCCCGCAGGCTCTGGCCGCCAAGCCGGCCCCCTGCGCGCAGCAGCAGGCGCAGGTGGCCAAGGCACAGGCGAAGCTCGACGCACTGACCGCGAAGTACGCCGCGCACCACACCAAGAAGGTGCAGAAGGCCAAGAAGGCCCAGGCACAGCGCGTCGCCCAGGCGACCAAGCGCCTCAACAAGTGCCTGGCGGCTCACCCCGCTGCCTGATTTCCCATCGCGGAGGGCCTGTCGGACGAATGCCCGGCAGGCCCTCCGTCATGTCCGGCTGTCGTCGAGCGCCGGCAGCAAGCCGAAGGCGTCGAAGATCTCCTGGTCGAGGAAGACGGAGTTGCGACTGATCCCGTCGAGGCCGACGGTGAAGATCTGCAGGGTGTGCAGGCGGAAGACGCCGTCCACACGTTGATAGGCGGCGAAGCCGGGCTGCCCGAGCCTCTTGTTGTACGTCGAGGTCCCCTTGAGCGGCCCCGCGAATCCCTCGGCCATGCTGTCCCGGATCACCGTCCGGCTGTCCCGCAGCGAACCGACCATGATCGCGGTCGCATCGTCTGTGTAGTTCGCGACCATCGCGTCCGCGTCGCCGGCCGCCCAGGCGTCGTACGAATCGGCGAGTACGGCGTGGATGGCGGCCTCGTCCTCGGTTCGGATCTCAGTCATCGCCTTCTCCTCTGTCTCCGGCCCGGGGCGATCCGCGGGCTCAGGAGTACATACCGGCGACAGTCCCGAAACTCATCGGGCCACCCGAAAAAGCAATCACCGGAGCCCGCTCAGAGGGAGGTGGCCGGCCAATGCGCCCGGAACTCCGCCGCGACCCAATCGGGCCAGGTCACCGGCCCGATCGGTTCACCCCCGGCGAACCAGGCCAACCGACGCGGCCCTTCGATGCGCGTGTTGTCGTAGACGAAGGCCTCGTCGACCTGCGCGATGGCTTCGCAGATGAGCGGCGCCAACCGGGCGTGCCGGCCACGGATCTTGTCCTCCGGCACATCGTGCCCGCCGGCAGCGACACGGGCCGCGACACGGGCCACGCTCGTGTCGGGATCGACGAGGACCGCATGGAGGACGACGGTGTATCCGGCAGCTTTCGCCCGGCGGATGACGTCCAGCTTCGAGGGGTGCGAGAACACCGTCTCCGCAATGAAGGAACGGCCCTGCTCGATCAGCGCCTCCCGCGTGCGACCGGCGATCTTCGCTGCCTCGTAGGAGTGTTCTTCGGGCGATTCCGGCCAGCGTTCACGTGCGATGACGTCCGCATTCACGAACACCGCGTTCGGGGTGCTCGGCTCGATGAAGACGCGGACGACGGTCGACTTGCCGGCGCCGTTGGGACCGACGACGAGGTCGAGAAGCTTCACGAGAGGATCGCGGTGCTGCCGTCCGGTCGATGCTCGACGAGCCGACCCTCATCATCGACGGCGACCGTGGTCGTCCCTTCGGATGCGAGCAGGTTGCCGAGGTGGGTCGTCGCGATGCTCCCGGCGATCGCGGTGTTCCGCTCGGCCAGGAAGACCACACCTTCCTCGGTCGAGAGGTCGGCGAGGGGCAGCTCGCCGCGAAGCGCGGCTTCGATCCGGCGCCGCGGCGCGGTGTGCTGCGCGGTGACGGCGCGCCCGACTCGTGCCCAGTAGTCCAGCTGCTGCTTGGCCGAACGCGAGCTGCGCTGCCCTTCGACGGCCGCCGAATCCATCAGGTCCGCCGCTACGCGCGTGACGCGGTCAGCTCCCACCGTCATGATCCACCTCCTGATACAGACTGCAACACCAATGTAGCACTCTGCTTCACATCAGATCCGGTCAGGCATTCTTCCGCGCGCACACCGGGAAGACCTCGCCCGGTCCGCTCCAATAGGTGATCGGCGGCTTCGCGAAGAGGGGCGCGCAGTCGTCCTTCGTGAGCCGCCACGTGTGCGCGGAGTCGACGATGCCGTTGCCGAAGCACCAGTCGTAGTAGGCATAGGCATCGGCGAGCGGCGTGGTGGAGGTCGACGTACCGAAGAAGCGCAGGGCGATGGCGCGATCGCCGTACTCGGTGGGCAGGCAGTGCGAAGGCGCATTCGGTCCTCCCCCGGCCGGCGCACTCCGGATCGCGCTGACCAGTCGCCGTGCCGCGGGCCCGGTGATGCGACGCGAGCCTTCGAGGCCCGCCCGTCCAGGCGTACGGAGGTACTCGCAGATCGCCACCGCCTCGACGGCGGCCGGCTCCGGGATCGGCGGCCCGGTCGGCGTCATGAAGGGACGGCTCTGCACCGGTGAGGCGGTGTCGCAGCCCAGGGCCGTGGTCGTCACCCGCCGGGCCGAGGCGATCACCCTGGTGCCGAGATGCGGGCGGCGCGGAGGTGCGAGCACCGAGATCTGGACCTTGCCGACGGTGGTCCGGGTCAGTCGCCAGTGGCGGTAGGTCCAGGTGCCATTCCTGCCCTCGGGCATCTTCAGGTCGGGGCGGGCCAGCCCGAGCTTGACGTAGGGCTTCCAGAGGGCGAAGGGCAGCTGCCCGAAGACCGGGCGAGGATCACCGGCCCGGTGCTTGCGCAGGCACAGGACCGCAGCCACCACCCGCCCGTCGCCGCCCTCCATGACGTACGGCGTCCGCGGGACACCCTTCGCCCATGGGCCCTTCGGGTCACGTGGATGCCTGATGCACTCCGGCACCGCAGCGTCGTACTTGAAGGGCCAGCCGACGGGCGCCTTCACCTCGACGTCACGGAAGGCGACCCACTTCCAATGAGTCGTCGCCGTTGCGTGGCGCTCCTGGCCTCGTGAGGGCGACGGCCACACGGCCATCGTCGCTGCCGCCGAGCCGATCACCACCAGGACGGTCAGCACGATCGGCCACCACCGTCGGTGCAAAGATGTCTCCATGGGGCACACCACCTCCGTGATCCTCGGCGTGATCGTCATGGTCGCACTGATCGTCGGTCTCGACGTCGCCTTCCTGAGGAATCACTTCGTGCTCCGCCTGATCGTCAACGTGGCGATCGTGGCGATCTTCGCGGGGCTCTACTTCGCCTTCCTGCGCAAGTCCTGACGACTAGCCCAGGACGCTCCGGGATCGAAATCGAGCCCGCTCATGCGGAACCGTCACCCCGGAGCAGACGTCTAGTCATCATGCGACCCGGCACCGCCCTCCTGACTGCACCTCTTCTCCTCCTCGGCCTGTGCGGTGCCTGCAGTACCGCCGACGAGAAACTCGCCCGCCACGGAGGAGGCATGGCGAATGCCTCCTGCGCCGGCCCCTATCTCGATGCGGTTCCCCCGAACACGGCGACCGCGCCGCCCGTCGCGATGGTCGATCCCGGCGACAGCGTGACCGTCTACGGGCATTGGTACACGTCGACCTGCAACGACACCGGCGGCCGGGATCCGCTGGAGCCGCTCGCCCCGGTCCACCTCAAGCTGACCCTCCCCGACGGCACCACCCGGGACCTGGGCAGCTTCACGCCGTCCGGCCTCGACATGGGCTTCCGAGCGGTCGTGCGCATCCCCCGCAGGATTCCGGCAGGCCTCGCGACGATCAGCGACGATCGCGAGAATCCCGCGAGATACAAGGTGCAGATAGCCGGCATCGTGCCGGGGTGATGGCTGCGGGCGGTTGAACGACCACGCTCGCTGCGCCAGTGTGGGGAGTACGTCGTACGCACTCGGGCGACTGCGACGCAGCGAGGAGGACCCCGATGAACTCCCACAAGCAGCCTTCACCGATCGTGGCCTGGACCCGAAGACTAGAGGGCACCACTGCCCTCGACGCGCCGGTCCGCGCCATGGAGCCGGCGATCCGCACCGTCTTCGGAAGCGGGAAGCGCGCGTCGGTGCTCCGCGGTGACTGGCTCGGTCACGCGGTCCATCCCGCGCTGACGGATGTCGCGATCGGCACCTGGACTTCGGCAACCATCCTCGACCTCGTCGGGGGCCGCGACTCCGCCCCCGCCGCACAGCGACTCGTCGCCGCGGGCCTGCTCGCCGCCGGACCGACCGCGTGGACCGGATGGGCCGAGTGGCTGACCGCGGACGACCGCGACAAGCGCGTCGGCCTGGTCCACGCCGTCACCAACGGCATCGCCATCGGCACGTACGCCGCCTCCTGGTCCGCCCGACGACGCGGTCGACACGGCGCCGGCGTCCGGCGCGCCCTGATCGGCGCAGCGATTGCCGGCGTCGGCGGCTATCTCGGCGGGCATCTCGCCTCGACACGCAAGGTCGGCAGCCACGATCCGGTGTACGACTTCGCCGACCAAGAGGTTGTCGGCCACTCTGGGTAGGCACAACGACGCAGCCGAGGGGAACTCGCGCGTGGGCAAGTGGATCGCATTGCAGGTCGCCGGAATGGTCCTGGTGGTTGTCGGGGCACAGGGCGCGATCCGGATACTGATCCATCACGCCAACCGGGGCATCCTCTCGTGGGTCCCCGGCGGCTTCGCCGGCGGACTCATCGTCTATGTCGTCGTGGTCGTCGTGGGTGCGGTCGCCGCCACGGTGGGCGAGAGTCGCCGCCGCGAGACGTCCTGATGCCGCGTCAAGCCATGTGCGCGCCCGGGCCCGCCTCCACATCGACGTCATCGGCGTGCATCGGTTCCCCACAGTGGCTGCAGCGCGGATCCACTCGGCTGATCTCGCCACAGGCGTGGTGGCGATAGAGGACGGGCGGTCCCGCCTTTCCGCCCAGCCACTTGTCGCCCCAGCCGACCATCGCCATCAGCACATCGACGAGCTCGGCTCCCCGCTCCGTCAGGTGGTACTCATAGCGCGGCCGGGCGTCGTACGGACGCCGCTCGAGTACGTCGTGCTCGACGAGGTGGTTCAGCCGTTCGGTCAGCACCTTGCGGGAGATGCCGAGGTCCTGCTGGATCTGCTCGAAGCGATGCATCCCGACGAAGACATCGCGGATCACCAGGGGCGTCCACGACTCCCCCATCACCTCGAGGGTCCGGGCGATCGAGCACGCCATGGCGCCGAAGTCCGTTCGCTGCATGGGGAGAGCCTAGCAAATCAGAGTTCCCTAAAGGAACTTGAAATGCTACAGTCGCAAAGTCTCTTGAAGGAACTCAGATAGGAATGGCCATGAACACCAGCACACTCGACGCCGTACTCGACAGCGACCTCGCCGCCCTGCTCGACGGCACCCCGATCGCGCACGTGGCGACCCTCCTCCCCGACGGATCACCGCACTCGGTGCCCATGTGGATCGGCACCCATGAGGGCAAGGTCGTGATCATGACCGGACCCGGTTCTCAGAAGGCGCACAATCTCCGCCGCGATCCCCGCGTCGCGATCTCCCTGACTCCGGCTGACAATCCGTTCTCCCCCGTGACGCTGCGTGGTCGCGTCGCCGGCTGGCTCACGGGCGACGAGGGATGGACCGTCGTCGATGCCCTCGCCGAGAAGTACATCCATGCGCCGTACGACCGCGGCCAGGAGCGGGTCGTCGCCGTGATCACCGTCGATCACCACAAGATGGGTATGTGACTGCCATGAACACCGTCACCGACACACAGATCGACGAACTTGCCGCCACCGCCAAGCCCTTCGCCCTGGTGCAGCTGAGCTGGGCACCGGGCCGACATCAAGAGGGCGCCGAGGCGATCGAGCGCGAACACCAACGCCGGATGGTCTCATTGCACGCCGAGGGGACCATCGCCGTCCTCTGCCCGGTCCTCTCCGACGGCCTCTGCGGCGTCGCCGTCATGACCCGGACTGTCGAGGAAGCGAGCGAGATCATGGCCGCCGACCCCTGCGTGCAGGCCGGCATGATGACCGTCGAGGTGCTCCCCTGCGTCGGCTTCCCCGGCGACTCGCTGCCGGGCTGAGGCGCTTTCGCCCTTCAGTTGCGCCAGAACTCGAAGAGCATCGACCCGTAGACCGACAGCCACTCGGGCTCGCCCAAGGCTGCCGAGACGCGGAAGACCAGGTCGCTGAAGCCGTCCGCGAAGCTCGGGACCAGCAGGAGCAGTACGACGATCAGGATGCCGAAGGGCTTGATCTGCTCGACCCGGTGGTCGACCTCGGAGGAGATCCAGGGCTCGATGATCCCCCACCCGTCCATGCCGGGGATGGGCAGCAGGTTCAAGATCGCCACCGCCACCTGCAACCACGCAAACCAGCCGATCCCGGCGTACAGCGCGAAGCCGTGCTCGCCCAGCGCCGCACCATCGATGAGGCGCAGGCTCTCGATCGCGATCAGTGCCAGCAGGATGTTGGTCGCCGGCCCTGCCGCCGACACCGCCGAGACCCATGCCCGGGAACGCAGTCGATGCCGATGGATTGACACCGCCCCACCAGGCAAGCCGATGCCGCCGTACGCGATCCAGAGCAGCGGCAGCCCGATCGACAGCAACGGATGGGTGTACTTGAACGGATTGAGCCGCAGATAGTCCGCTTCGACGACTCCATGGTCGCCGCCCCGCCACGCGACCAGTGCATGCGCGAACTCGTGCAGGCACACCGAGACCAGCCAGCCCGCGAGGATGAAGACGAACACTCCCACCCGCGCCGACCGCGAAGTCGCCGGTGCCATCGCCGCCAGCGTCCCTCCCGCGGCGGTCACCGCGACGAGGATGAGGAAGACCGGGCTCGGCATCCAATTCACCCGCCGCCGTACCGACCGAGGCTTCGGGCCGCGCGGCCGTCGCGCCTTGGCGCGCTCGTACCCGATGCTGTCCGGATTGTTCAGCAGCTGCGCCAGCTCTTCATCGAGCCCACGCCCCTTGCCTTTGCGTCGCACTGCACCTCCCCGTTCCACGCCGAAGACTAGACGCGACCTCGTTCGTTTCGCGGACACATCCAGTAGAACGCGGCTACCGTGCCGAGATGCCCGAGGTCCCGGACGAGAAGCGGATGAAGCTCCGGTACGCCGGAAGCTGCCGTGTCTGCGGTACTCCCCTGCCCGCCCGCGAGGAAGCCATCTACGAGCGCACAACCAAGACCGTCCGTTGCCTCGCGTGCCCGCCGATCACTGACTTGAGCCCACCGGTCGAGGACACCCTGAGCGAGATAGACGTCGGCACACCCGGAGCCTCCGCTCGCCGCGAGTACGAACGTCGACATGCCAAGCGCGAGGAGCGAATCCGCACGAAGCACCCGAAAGTCGGCGGACTGATCCTTGCTCTTAGTGACGACCCTCAATCGACAACCGCCTGGGACACCGGAGCACTGGGCGAAGAACGCCTCGGCCGGAGACTGAATGAACTCGCCTCCGACACCCTGCGCCCGCTTCACGACCGCCGCATCCCCGGCACTCGAGCGAATATCGACCACATCGTCGTGGCATCGTCGGGCGTCTACGTGATCGATGCCAAGAAGTACAAGGGTCGTCCTTCGCTGAAGATCGAGGGCGGCCTGCTCCGCCCCCGCACCGAGAAGCTGCTGGTCGGCACTCGCGACTGCACCAAGCTCGTCGACGGCATGCACAAGCAACTCGATGTCGTCCGCCCCGTCATCGGTGAGGACATCCCGCTCATCGGTGTCCTCTGCTTCGTCGAAGCCGACTGGCCTTTGATCGGTGGGTCCTTCGCGACACGAGGGGTCAAGGCGATGTGGCCCAAGAAGCTCTACCCACTCCTCGCCGGCGAAGGGCCACTCTCACCGCCGACGATCTCCGCCACGCACCAGGCCCTCGCGATGGCGCTTCCTTGCGCCTGACCAAGCCGGAAAGTCCAATCCGCGAAGCTTTCACCGCGCGCCTGACGGCGACATGTGAGTGGAGATTTACGCGAAGGCCAGCGGCAACGGGATGATCTCGGTGTGGCCGGCCAGTTAGACGGCGGGGCAGTTGTCGCAGAATTCACGCAACCTAGGGAGGACCGACCGAAGATGAGCACCAACCCTGACCTTGGCAGGATCAAGGTCGTACCGCCCCGAGAGATCTGGCCCCACGAAGCTCATGACTTCACCCCCTGGCTTCTGCAGAACGTCGATGTCTTGTCCGACCTTCTCGGCATGGAACACCTCGTCCTCGATGAAGCGGAACATCCGGTCGGAGATTTCAGCCTCGACCTGATCGGCAAAGACGAGGGTACCGACGAGGTCGTCATCGTCGAGAACCAGCTCGAGATCTCCGATCACCTCCATCTCGGCCAGATCCTCACGTATGCGGCAGGGACGGATCCGACGACTGTTGTGTGGGTCGCAACCGGCTTCCGCCCCGAGCATCGTGAGGCGATCGCATGGCTGAACGATCGCACCGACGAGCGCACCCGCTTCTTCGCCGTACAGATCGAGGTCATCCGCATCGGCTCATCCCAAGCCGCGCCCGCATTCAAGCTGGTCGCCCAGCCCAACGATTGGGCAAAACAGGTGAAGGCCGCTGCGGCCAACAATGCTGGAGGAGTCTCTGAACGAGAGCGCCTGTACCTCGATTTCTGGGAGAGGTACCGCCAACGCGTGCTCGCCGATCACCCGACCTGGACCAGATCATCGATGTCCACGAAGTCATCGTGGTTTGGCATGTCAGCCGGTGTCTCTGGGGTCAATTGGATCTCGTCCTTCAGCCAATCAGGGCTGAGCGTCCAACTCGTCTTCGAGAGCCCTGACCGCGCTCTGAATGTGGCACGTTTGGATGCGCTCGAAGACCATAAGGCGGCAGTCGAAGATACGTTCGGGGCGCCGCTTTCATGGGAGACGCGGGACGGTCTCAAGTCGAGCAAGCTCGCCGCGTACACCGAGGTTGCAGACGTCGCCCAAACCGACCAGTGGGACAGTTGGATCGACTGGCTGATCACTACTGGTGAGCGGATGCGAGCTGCGCTCGCAGCAGGCCGTGGCGTGCCTCTACCTGCCGGAATCGAGTGAGCGACCAGCCTTCCGGAACCGGCCGTTCCTCCAGCACTACGCCGGGACGTAGGTCAGGCGCACCACGTCGTCGGTCATCTGGTCATTCGCTACGAGGCGCAGCCGCGGGAGTGGTCCGGCGAAGAAGGGCGTGCCGCTGCCGAGTACGACGGGATGCAGGTAGAGGCGGTAGGCATCGATCAGGCCGAGCTCGGCGAGGCTCCTGCCCAAGCGTGTGCCGGCGACCTCGATCTCCCCGTCCTGCTCGGCCTTCAGGGTGCGCATCGCTTGCTCGAGATCGCCCTTGACGAGTACGGCGTTCTCCCCCACCGAGGTCAATGTGCGAGAGACGACCCACTTGGGGGTGTCCCGCCACGCAACCGCGAAGGCGCGCTCGTCCTCGCGCCACTCGGGGTCGTCGGCGTCCCAGTAGCGCATGATCTCGTACATCTCGCGGCCGTAGACCGCGCCAGTCTGCCCCTCGACCTGCTCGACGAAGTGCCGGAAGAGCACACCATCGGGAGAGAACGCCGTGTGATCGACGTACCCGTCCAGGGACTGGTTCATACCGCAGACGAAAGTGGCCATGTCCCTTCCTACCCCAGATCAGCGACCGCCGGTCAGCCAAGGAGAGCGAGTTTTGCCTCGACCAGGCTTCGGACCAGGTCGTCAGGAAGCGGTACGTCGACCGGGAAGTGCAGCGAACTCTTGGTGCGTTCGTATCCGCTGATGCGATCGCCGAGGCTCTCCAGCACCACACCGCTGTGCGGCAGGTACGCGAGGTGGTTCTTGAAGGCCGCGAAACCCGCCACCACCTTCCCGTCGACGCGGAAGGCCGGCATGCCGTAGGAGATGCATTCCTCAGCGTCAGGGAGGGCCGCTCGGATCGATCGTCGTAGGGCTTCGAGCGTGGCCCTCTTCGGCTCCTCGAGCCCCGCCAGGTAGCCGTCCACCTCGTCGGATGTCATGACACACAGGCTCCCCGACTCGGACTCCGACCCTCACCTCACATGGACGCGAACCACCTTCATGCTGCGACCGGTCTTGATGCCGATGTTCCAGGTCGGATGTTGCCGCATCGCCTCGTTGAAGGTGATCCCGAGCGCCCACCGGTTGCGCCCGGCGGGACGGAACTTCGTGTGCCCGCCGGCGGGCTTGTGCGGATAGACAGCCGCGTTCACGTACGACGGTCTGCGTGCGGAGCTCACGACGAGCGTGTACGTGCGCCCGACTCTGACGTTGAAGGAACCGTCGCGTCGCATCGGCGCACCGCCGAGAACCGCTCCGAGAAGCCGGTAGGTGCCGGTGACGACACGCCGGTTGCCGGCCACGTCCGACGCAACGGCACGGTAGCGGTAAGTGGTGTCCAGGCCGCGGCGAGCCACGGCGCGGCGGGTCACCGAGCAGGGCCCTGCACCCGAGACGCGATCCTTGCTCCGGCAGGACGCGACCGGGGCCTTCGCGTAGGTGGCCCTGTTGCGGATACGGAGAGCGACGATCGACGGCGCGGATCGGTCGATGTTGACGGCAGGCACGCTGACCGTTGCGATCCCACCGTCGGCGGCGGTGACGCTGCGCGCCACCTGCTGCCCGGCAGCATCACGAGTCAGGGTCACCGGGGCCGGGCAGGCGCCGACCAGCGGCGCTCCGCTCGGCGTACAGGTGAAGGTGATGGTGACCGGGCCTCGGTACCAGCCGGACTTCGACTTCGGAATCCGTGAGCTGACAGCGGCGGTGATGGCCGGGTCATGCCGCACGGTCGAGGTCGAGGACTCCACGAAGCTCGCGTCTCCGGCGTAGGAGGCAGAGACGTTGCGGTCGGCTCCGGACGGCACGTTGTAGGAGAGCTTCGCGACACCGCCGTGCAGCGTGGCGGTACCGACAACCGCAGCGCCAACACGGAACGTGACCTCACCCGTAGGCGTGCCGGCGGCGGGCGCGACCGGTGCGACGGTCGCGGTGAGCGTCGACGTACCAACCTGCAACCCTGTCGTGGTCCCAGCCTTGACGATGCTCAACACGGCGTCGGCCCGGGCGGTGCCGTTGTTGCCGTCATCCGGAGCGAAGTACGCCGTCACCTGGTGATCGCCGACAGGGAGCGGGTCGCCGGTTGCCGTGGTGATCGGGATGTCGACGGTGCCGTCGGCGTCCGTGGTGCGCGTCCCCGCGGTCGCGGTCGGCTCTCCATCGACCCAGATACTCACCACTCCCTGGACCGGACCGCCACCCTCGAAGGTGGCAACGACGTGCGCGAGGTTCGGCGTACCGAAGCTCGCCGTGCCGGTACCCGTAGTACCGATGCTCATGGCGACGGTGACCGGGTGGACTTCCACATCCACGTCCTCGGCCACCTGGGGGGCCGGGTTGTAGCCGGCGTCCCCCGCCTGGTCGTAGCGGATCTCGCAGGTTCCCGGGCCGTCGAAGACGACCTGAGTGTCGGCACCACTGCCGACGAGGTGACAGAACACGGTCGAGACCGGTAGCAGGCTGATCGTCACAGGCAGCCCGGAGTCGGAGGTTGCGACCGGGGTGTAGACGTCGCCGGGGTGCACCACTCCGGCCTCGGAGGTCCGGGTGATCGTCTGCTCGCGCTTCGCGGGCGGCGCGACCCGGGTCCAGTGCGCGTACAGCGTCTGGTCGGAGGTCACCGGGGTGGTGAAGTCCCAGCGCGTGCCGGCGACAGCGTCGGTGAACCAGCCGTCGAAGGTGTAGCCGTCGCGGGCCGGGTCCGCGGGTGCGCTCACCCCGCAACCGGCATCGACGACCTGTGCGTCAGGCGCGGGATCGCCGCCGGCGGTGTCGAATGTGGTGGTCACCGGAGCCGTTGCGGGTGCGTGCCAGGTCAGCGCGACCGACCCATTGCCGTGGTTGGCCGTGACATCGCGGGTGTTCTGGACCGTGTAGGAATTGCCGCCCGTGCCGCCCTGGGCGGCAACGTTCGGGGCCCCGCCTCTGCCACCGGCGCCTGCGTCGTAACCGCCGCCACCGCCTCCGCCGCCGACACCATAGGCGCCGGCGCCGCCACCACCACCGCCGCCGAAGCCGCCGGCGGTGCCGTTGTACTGCGGGATGCCGTCGAGGACACTACCGGCACCACCGGCCCAGTCCGGGACGGTCTGACCGCCCTTGCCTCCGGTGGCCGTCCAGGTGACGCCGCCGCCATCGCCGGAGCCACCGTCGGCGCCCGCGGAGTA